>DASVBQ010000294.1:0-5436 GCA_036375795.1 Actinomycetes bacterium | reverse complement strand
AGCGCGGTCTGGCCGCCGAGGGTGGCGAGCAGCGCGTCCGGCCGCTCCTTCTCGATGACCTTGGCCACGATCTCGGGCGTGATCGGCTCGATGTACGTCGCGTCCGCGAACTCCGGGTCGGTCATGATCGTCGCCGGGTTGGAGTTGACCAGGACGACCCGCAGGCCCTCCTCGCGCAGCACCCGGCAGGCCTGCGTGCCCGAGTAGTCGAACTCGCACGCCTGCCCGATGACGATCGGCCCCGACCCGATGACGAGGACGCTGGAGATGTCGGTGCGCTTGGGCATCTATGCCGTCCTCCCGGTCGTCGCGAGCAGCTCCACGAAACGGTCGAAGAGGTACGCCGCGTCGTGCGGGCCGGCAGCCGCCTCGGGGTGGTACTGCACCGAGAAGGCCGGCACGTCGTGGCAGCGCAGCCCCTCGACGACGTCGTCGTTGAGGCAGACGTGCGACACCTCGGCCGCCCCGAACGGGGTGTCGAACGTCCCGTCCAGCGGGGCGTCGACCGCGAAGCCGTGGTTGTGCGCGGTGACCTCGACCTTGCCGGTGGCCCGGTCCTGCACCGGCTGGTTGATGCCCCGGTGGCCGTAGCGCAGCTTGTAGGTGCCGAGCCCCAGCGCGCGCCCCAGGATCTGGTTGCCGAAGCAGATGCCGAAGACCGGCACCTGCTGCCGCAGGAGGTCCGCCGTGAGCGCGACGGCCCGGTCTGCGGTGGCCGGGTCCCCGGGGCCGTTGGAGAGGAACACCCCGTCCGCCCCGGTCGCCAGGACCTCCGCGACCGTCGAGGTGGCGGGCATGACGTGCACCTCGATGCCCCGCTCGGCCATCCGCACGGGAGTCATCCGCTTGATGCCCAGGTCGACGGCGGCCACCGTGAACCGGCGCTCCCCCGCCGCGGGGATCACGTAGGGCTCCTTGGTCGTGACGTCACCGGTCAGGTCAGCGCCCGCCATCGCGGGCGCGGCCTGCACCCGCTCGAGGAACGAAGCCGCGTCGGTGTCCTCGGAGGTGATGCCGACCCGCATGGCGCCCCGCTCGCGCAGGTGCCGGGTCAGCGCCCGGGTGTCGACGCCGCTGATGCCGACGACGCCCTGGCGGGTGAGCTCCTCGCCGAGCGGCCGGCGTGACCGCCAGGACGAGGGTCGCCGGGCCGGGTCGCGCACGACGTACCCGCTGACCCAGATACGCGCCGACTCGGGGTCCTCGTCGTTGACGCCGGTGTTGCCGACGTGCGGGGCCGTCATGACGACGACCTGGCGGTGGTACGACGGGTCGGTGAGCGTCTCCTGGTAGCCGGTCATGCCCGTCGAGAAGACGGCCTCGCCGAAGGTTTCACCGGTGGCGCCGTACCCCTCGCCGCGGAAGGTCCGCCCGTCCTCGAGCACCAGCAGCGCCGCCGTGTTCACGCGGGACCGCCAGACCTGACGAGCGACCTTGTGGCGCCACACGCCGGCGTGTTCGCACCACAAGGTCGCTGTGGAGGGCGCGAGGCGGAGCGGGGCATCACTGCAGCTTCCCGTCGAGGACTGTGGGCTTGCCGCGCAGGAAGGTGGCGACGACCGCGCCGGGCAGGGTGCGGCCGGCGTACGGCGTGTTGCGGCTGCGCGACGCCAGCGCGAACGGGTCGATCTCCCGTCTGGCGGAGGGGTCGACCAGCACCAGGTTGGCGGGCGCCCCCACGGCGAGCGGCGTCCCGTGGCCGTCCAGCCGGCCGATCCGCGCGGGCCGGGTGGACATCCGGTCGGCGACACCGGCCCAGTCGAGCAGGCCGGTCTCGACCATCGCCTCCTGCACGACCGACAGCGCGGTCTCGAGGCCGAGCATCCCCATGGCGGCGGCCGCCCACTCGCAGTCCTTGTCCTCGTGCGAGTGCGGGGCGTGGTCGGTCGCGACCGCGTCGATCGTGCCGTCGGCCAGGGCCTCGCGCAGCGCCGTGACGTCGTCCGCCGTCCGCAGCGGCGGGTTGACCTTGTAGATCGGGTCGTACGTCGCGGCGAGCTCGTCGGTCAGCAGCAGGTGGTGCGGGGTGACCTCCGCGGTGACGTTCCAGCCCTTCGACTTGGCCCAGCGCAGGATCTCCACCGAGCCGGCGGTCGACACGTGGCAGACGTGCAGCCGGGAGCCGACGTGCGCGGTGAGCAGCACGTCGCGGGCGATGATCGCCTCTTCCGCGACCGCCGGCCACCCGGCGAGGCCGAGCACGCCGGAGAGCTCGCCCTCGTTCATCTGCGCGTCCTCGGTGAGCCGCGGCTCCTGGGCGTGCTGCGCGACCACACCGCCGAACGCCTTGACGTACTCCAGCGCCCGGCGCATCAGCACGGCGTCGGACACGCACTTGCCGTCGTCGGAGAACACCCGCACCCGGGCGGCCGAGTCGGCCATCGCGCCGAGCTCGGCCAGCCGCTCGCCGGCCAGGCCGACGGTGACCGCGCCGACCGGGCGCACGTCGCAGTGGCCCGCTTCCCGGCCGAGCCGCCACACCTGCTCGACCACGCCGGCGGTGTCGGCGACGGGGTCAGTGTTGGCCATCGCGTGCACGGCGGTGAACCCGCCGAGCGCCGCGGCGGCCGTGCCGGTCTCGACCGTCTCGGCGTCCTCGCGGCCGGGCTCGCGCAGATGGGTGTGCAGGTCGACCAGGCCGGGCAGGGCGACCAGCCCGTCGGCGTCGACCACCTCGACCCCGCTGCGGCTCAGTCCGGTCCCGAGCTCGGCGATGCGCCCGTCCTCGAGGACCAGGTCGGTGGCCTCGCCGCCGAGCAGCCTTGCCCCCTTGAGCACGTACGCGATCACTGGTTCGCCTCCGGGTCGGTGCTGCCGGACAGGAGGAGGTAGAGCACGGCCATCCGCACGCTCACCCCGTTGGTGACCTGCTCGACGATCGTCGACCGGGTCGAGTCGGCGACCTCCGCCGCGATCTCCATGCCGCGGTTCATCGGCCCTGGGTGCATGACGATCGCGTGCTCGGGCAGCAGCGACATGCGGCTGGCATCGAGGCCGTATCGCCGGGAGTACTCGCGGGCGCTCGGGAAGTAGGCCGCGTTCATCCGCTCGCGCTGGACCCGCAGCATCATCACGACGTCGCTCTTGGCGAGCTCCCCGTCGAGCTCGTACGACGTGGCGCACGGCCAGGTGTCGACGCCGACCGGCAGCAGGGTCGGCGGCGCGACGAGGGTGACCTCGGCACCGAGGGTGTGCAGCAGCAGCACGTTCGAGCGGGCCACCCGGGAGTGCAGGACGTCGCCGACGATCGTGACCCGGCGGCCGGCGAGGTCGCTGCCCGTCGGGGTGTCGGTGAGCCGGCGCCGCATGGTGAAGGCGTCGAGCAGGGCCTGGGTCGGGTGCTCGTGGGTGCCGTCGCCGGCGTTGACCACGGCGCCGCGGATCCAGCCGGAGTGGGCCAGGCGGTGCGGCGCACCGGAGGCGCTGTGGCGTACGACGACCGCGTCGGCGCCCATCGCCTCCAGCGTCAGCGCGGTGTCCTTGAGGCTCTCCCCCTTGGACACGCTCGAGCCCTTGGCCGAGAAGTTGATGACGTCCGCGCTCAGGCGCTTGGCGGCGGCCTCGAACGAGATCCGGGTGCGCGTGGAGTCCTCGAAGAACAGGTTGACCACGGTGCGGCCGCGCAGCGTCGGCAGCTTCTTGATGGGCCGGTCGGCCAGCTGGGCCAGCTCCTCGGCGGTGTCGAGGACCAGCAGCGCGTCGTCGCGCGAGAGGTCGGCGGCGGAGAGCAGGTGGGTGATCATCGCGCGCTCCCGTCGGTGGCGGCGTCGGGTGCCTCGATGCGCACCGCGTCGGTGCCGTCGCGTTCGTCGAGGAGCACACGGACCCGCTCCGAGGTGGACGTGGGCAGGTTCTTGCCGACGTAGTCGGCGCGGATCGGCAGCTCGCGGTGGCCCCGGTCGACCAGGACCGCCAGCTGGACGCGGGCCGGCCGGCCGAGGTCGCCGATCGCGTCGAGGGCAGCCCGGATGGTGCGGCCGGAGTAGAGGACGTCGTCGACCAGGACGACGGTCCGTCCCTCGATGCCCTCCGGCGGCAGGTCGGTGTGCTCCAGGGCGCGGGCCGGGTGCAGCCGCAGGTCGTCGCGGTACATCGTCACGTCGAGGGACCCGACGGCCACCTCGGAGCCCTCGACGGCGGCGATGCGGGCGGCCAGCCGGTGCGCGAGGGGGACCCCGCGCGACGGGATGCCGAGCAGGACCAGGCCGGAGGCGCCCTTGTTGCGCTCGAGGATCTCGTGGGCGATGCGAGTCAGGGCCCGCGAGACGTCAGCCGCCTCGAGGACGGTGCGTGTGGTGGGGGCGCTCGCGGGCGCCGCAGTGCTGGGGGTAGGCGTCATCCGCCGACCGACCTCCTTCCCCGCCTCACTGGACGGGTCGTTAAAGGATGTCCGCTTGTCGGCGCCCACCGTAGCAGCGGATCCGACGGAACTCCGGGACCGTCCCGTGGCCTGTCGCGGCGACTATGTCCGGGAATCTGCAGACGTTTTCCGTCACGCTGCGTAACATCACTAAGCGTCACGACGATATGCACTGTGTTCCGGGTCTCCGGGACACCACGAAGAGGTCGAGGTCACCAGGCGTGACCGCGAGGGGGGCAAGGACATGCCGACGGAGTACGCACGAGCGCTCGGCGGTCGCCTGCGAGCGATCCGCACGCAGCAGGGCCTCTCGCTGCACGGAGTCGAGGAGAAGTCCGAGGGCCGCTGGAAGGCGGTCGTCGTCGGGTCGTACGAGCGGGGCGACCGCGCCGTCACGGTGCAGCGCCTGGCCGAGCTGGCCGACTTCTACTCGGTCCCGGTGTCGGAGCTGCTGCCCGACAGCACCCCGCTGGGCGCGGCGGAGCCGCCGCCACGGCTGATCATCGACCTGGAGAAGCTGCAGGTCGTGCCGGCCGAGAAGGCCGGCCCGCTGGCCCGCTACGCCGCGACCATCCAGGCCCAGCGCGGCGACTACAACGGGCGCGTCCTGTCCATCCGGCAGGAGGACCTGCGCACGCTCGCCGTGATCTACGACGAGTCGCCGAGCCAGCTCACCGAGCAGCTGATCAGCTGGGGAGTGCTCAACCCCGAGGCCCGCCGGGCGATCGACTGATCGTCAGGCCTGCGGCTGTTCCGGGGCCAGCATCGGCTTGAGCTCCAGGAGCCGGCCGAGCAGCCCGTTGACGAAGCGCGGCGACTCGTCGGTGGACAGCGTCCGGGCCATCGTGACGGCCTCGTCGATGACGACGGCGTCCGGCACGTCGTCGCGCCACAGCAGCTCGAACGTCGCGAGCCGCAGGATCGCCCGGTCGACCGCGGGCATCCGGTCCAGCGACCAGTCTTGCGAGTACGTCGTGAGGAGCTCGTCGATGCGCTCCTGGTTGGCGACCACACCTTCGACTAGAGAGACGGTGTACTCCGAGACCGGAGGGTCGGATGCCGCCAGCCGGCCGGCA
>DASVBQ010000293.1:0-2876 GCA_036375795.1 Actinomycetes bacterium | reverse complement strand
CGGCATGCGGCTGACGGACTTCTGGGAGCGGATGCGCGAGACCTTCGGGCCGCACGCCGAGACGATGGCGGAGCTGCACGTGTTCTCCGAGCTCGACAACCGCACCGTCGCCCAGGCGCTCGCGGCAGGGGAGCCGACCCTGCGGGTCTGGCGTGCGGTGTGCGAGGGCATGGAGGTTCCGGCGGCGAAGCGGTAGCCGCTGGGTGTGGCATGCGACACCGTCGGGCAAGGAGCCAGGATGGCTGATGACGAGAAGCGCCAGCGGCTGATCGTGGACACGCTGGTCGACGCGTTCGCCGGCCTGATGGAGGCCGACGCGGACGCGTTCCGCGTGAAGTTCCGCAAGATGGCGGCCGACCCGTGGGCGTTCTACCGGGGCAGCGCCTGCGTGTTCTATGCCGACATGGCGCAGGAGAAGGACCGATGGTCGGAGGGTCCGGCCGGCCGGGTGTGGATCCAGGGCGACCTGCACGCCGAGAACTTCGGCACGTACATGGACGGTGAGGGCGTCCTCGTCTTCGACGTCAACGACTTCGACGAGGCCTACCTTGGCCCGTTCACCTGGGACCTCAAACGGTTCGTGGCGAGCCTCGCGCTGCTCTGCTGGCGGAAGGCGTTGCCGGACAAGGTCATCGACGAGCTGTGCGCGACGTACCTCCGGTCGTACGTCGAGCAGGTGCACCACTTCGTCGAAAGCGACCGCGACCACGAGTGGGCCCTCGGGCTCGACACGGCAACGGGCGCGGTGAAGACCGCACTCCTCGAGGCCCAGCTCTCGACCCGCATCGGCCTGCTCGACCGGATGACGGTCGTGGAGGAGTACCAACGCAGGTTCCGGCACGGCGCGACCTCGCGCGAGCTCGGGCGGCGGGAGCGCCGCCGCGTCGAGAAGGCGTACGAGGGCTACCTGCGCACGATCCCCGAGTCGAAGCGGATGGGAAGCATCAGCTACTCGCTCAAGGACGTCGTGGCCACGTCCGGCTTCGGCATCGGCAGCGCCGGCCTGCCCTCGTACAACCTGCTTGTCGAGGGCCACACCCAGGCGCTCGAGAACGACATCGTGCTCTCGATGAAGCAGGGCAACGTCGCCGCCCCGAGCCGCGTCGTGGACGACCCGCAGGCGAGAGACTTCTTCGCCCACCACGGGCACCGCACCGCCGTCTCGCAGTCGGCGCTGCAGGCGCACGCCGACCCGTGGCTCGGGTGGACCGAGATGGGCGGCACCGGGTACGTGGTCGCGGAGGTCTCGCCGTACGACGCCGACCTCGACTGGTCCGAGCTCTCCGAGCCGGACGACCTGCGCCCGGTCGTCGACCAGCTCGGCCGGGCCACCGCCAAGGTCCACTGCGTCAGCGACAAGGACGCGGGCGAGAGCCCGCTGGTCGACGTGCAGACGGAGGACGCCGTGGTCGAGGCGATCGGCGACGACGTGGACGGGTTCGTCGAGAACCTGACCGAGTTCGCGCACCGGTACGCCGAGCGGGCGCGCTCCGACCACCATCTGTTCGTCGCGGCCTTCCGCGAGGACGGCATCCCGGGCGTCAGCGCCACCAGCGGCTGATCGCGCCGGCCTGAGGTCCATGTCGCAGCCCGGCGTGTCGACCATCGCTCGAACAGGTGTTCGGGTAGTGTCCACAGCTGTCCAGCGATCCACAGAGCACGCCGGCGGGGCAGCTTTTGTCCGGGGCCGGTCCTAGGTTCTCCAGCGTGACGAAGAAGACGACTCGCCCCTCATCCACCGGGACGGCAGCCATGGCTCCCTCAGCAGACCGCGACAAGGCGCTCGACACGGCGCTCGCGCAGATCGACCGCCAGTTCGGCAAGGGGTCGGTGATGCGGCTCGGCGACGACGTCCGGGCGCCCATCGAGGTCATCCCCACCGGCTCCATCGCGCTCGACATCGCGCTGGGCATCGGCGGCCTCCCGCGCGGTCGCGTGGTGGAGGTCTACGGGCCGGAGAGCTCCGGCAAGACCACGGTCGCGCTGCACGCGATCGCGAACGCCCAGCGGGCCGGCGGCATCGCGGCGTTCATCGACGCCGAGCACGCTCTCGACCCCGACTACGCGAAGAAGCTCGGTGTCGACACCGATGCGCTGCTGGTGTCCCAGCCCGACACCGGTGAGCAGGCGCTGGAGATCGCCGACATGCTGATCCGGTCCGGTGCGCTGGACATCATCGTCATCGACTCGGTGGCCGCGCTGGTGCCACGCGCCGAGATCGAGGGCGAGATGGGCGACAGCCACGTCGGCCTGCAGGCCCGGCTGATGAGCCAGGCGCTGCGCAAGATCACCGGTGCGCTCAGCTCGTCGAAGACGACCGCCATCTTCATCAACCAGCTGCGCGAGAAGATCGGCGTGATGTTCGGCAGCCCGGAGACGACGTCCGGCGGCAAGGCGCTGAAGTTCTACGCCTCGGTGCGTCTGGACGTCCGCCGCATCGAGACGCTCAAGGACGGCCAGGAGGCCGTCGGCAACCGGGTGCGGGTCAAGGTCGTGAAGAACAAGGTCTCGCCGCCCTTCCGCCAGGCCGAGATGGACCTGCTCTTCGGGCAGGGCATCAGCCGCGAGGGCGGCCTCATCGACCTGGGCGTCGAGCACGGACTCATCCGCAAGGCCGGCGCCTGGTACACGTACGAGGGCGACCAGCTGGGCCAGGGCAAGGAGAACGCCCGCCAGTTCCTGAAGGACAACGTCGACCTCGCCGACGAGATCGAGAAGCGGATCAAGGAGAAGCTCGGCGTCGGGGCCCGCATCGACCAGGACGAGCCGCTGCCCGCTCCGGTCGACTTCTGATCGCGCTCGTGGGTACGGACCACCCGGTGGACGCGACCGAGCCCACGGGCCCGGGGCGTAGCGAGACGCTGGCCAAGCTGGCC
>DASVBQ010000259.1:0-6811 GCA_036375795.1 Actinomycetes bacterium | reverse complement strand
GGGCGTGGGCCGGGCGGCTCGTCCAGGCGGTCGTCGAGGTGCTCGCCGGTGCGCGCCCGGTCGGCCAGCTCGTCCGCTGGACCAGCTCGGACGTCTACGACGAGGTCGCCGGCCTCGTCCTGGTCCGGACCGGCTCCGGAGGGCCGGAGCAGGCCCGGGCCATGGTGCGCTCGGTGCACGTCACCGAGCCCGCCGACGGCGTGGCGGAGGTCGCCGCGATGGTCAGGCGTGGGGTGCGCACCACCGCGGTGGCGCTGCGGCTGGAGGGCCTGGACGGGCGATGGCAGTGCACCGCCCTCGAGCTCGGCTGAGTCAGCTCACCCGGGCGCGCGGGTCGCCGTGGCAGCGCTTGTACTTCTTGCCCGAGCCGCAGGGGCACGGCGCGTTGCGCGGGACGTCGGCGAACTCCTCGCCCGGCCCGGATGCCGCGGCCGACACCTGCTGCGCCGAGGCGTCGCCGTCGACGCTGGGCGCGGTGTACTGCAGCCGCGTCGGCCGGCGCGGGGCCTCGAGGCCCTTGGCGACCACCTCGGCGTGGTGCTCCCCGGGCTCCGCCTCCGCTGCGGCAGTGGGAGCCGGCTCCTCCACCTGCACCTCGAGGTTGAAGACGTAGCCGACGGACTCCTCCTTGATGGCGTCCATCATCGCCGCGAACATGTTGAAGCCTTCGCGCTGGTACTCCACGAGCGGGTCGCGCTGGGCCATGGCGCGCAGGCCGATGCCCTCCTGCAGGTAGTCCATCTCGTAGAGGTGCTCCCGCCACTTTCGGTCGAGCACCGACAGCACGACCCGCCGCTCCAGCTCGCGCATCACCTCCGCCCCGAGCTGCTCCTCGCGCCGGTCGTACGCCGCGTGCGCGTCCGCCTTGAGCTCCTCGGCGAGGAACTCCGGCGTCAGGCCCGCGCGGTCACCGCCGGCGGCCTCCTCCAGCTCCTCGACCGTCACGGACACGGGGTACAGCGTCCTGAGCGCCGTCCAGAGCTGGTCGAGGTCCCACTCCTCGGGGAACCCCTCACTGGTCGCGGCGGTGACATAGCCCTCGACCACGTCGTCGACCATGTGCCGGATCTGCTCGTGCAGGTCCTCACCCTCGAGCACCCGGCGACGCTCCGCGTAGATGACCGTGCGCTGGCGGTTGAGCACCTCGTCGTACTTGAGGACGTTCTTGCGGATCTCGAAGTTCTGCGCCTCGACCTGGGTCTGTGCGGACCGGATGGCGTTGGTCACCATCTTCGACTCGATGGGGACGTCCTCGGGGATGTTGAAGCGGGTGAGGAAGCTCTCCACCATCGCGGAGTTGAACAGCCGCATGAGGTCGTCGCCGAGCGAGAGGTAGAACCTCGACTCCCCCGGGTCACCCTGCCGCCCGGACCGGCCGCGCAGCTGGTTGTCGATGCGTCGTGACTCGTGTCGCTCCGTGCCCAGGACGTACAGGCCACCCAGGTCGGTGACCTCGTCGTGCTCCGCCGCGACCCGGCTCTTGACCTGCTCGAGCGCCTCCGACCACGCCTTCTCGTAGTCCTCCGGCGTCTCGACCGGGTCGAGCCCGCGCGACCGCAGCTCGTGGTCGGCGAGGAACTCGACGTTGCCGCCGAGCATGATGTCGGTGCCGCGACCGGCCATGTTGGTGGCCACGGTGACCGCGCCCTTGCGACCGGCCTCGGCCACGATCGCGGCCTCTCGCTCGTGGTGCTTCGCGTTGAGCACCTCGTGGCGGACGCCGCGCTTCTTGAGCAGGCCGGACAGCAGCTCCGACTTCTCGACGCTGACCGTGCCGACGAGGACCGGCTGCCCGTTCTGGTGCCGCTCCACGATGTCGTCGACGACGGCACCGAACTTCGCCGCCTCGGTCTTGTAGACCAGGTCCGCCTGGTCCTTGCGGATCATGTCCATGTTCGTGGGGATCGGCACCACGCCGAGCTTGTAGATCTGGGAGAACTCCGCGGCCTCGGTCATCGCCGTGCCGGTCATCCCCGAGAGCTTGTCGTAGAGGCGGAAGAAGTTCTGCAGGGTGATGGTCGCGAGGGTCTGGTTCTCCTGCTTGATCTCCACCCCCTCCTTGGCCTCGATGGCCTGGTGCATGCCCTCGTTGTAGCGCCGGCCGGCGAGCATGCGGCCGGTGTGCTCGTCGACGATGAGGACCTCGCCGTTCATCACGACGTAGTCCTTGTCGCGCTTGAACAGCTCCTTGGCCTTGATGGCGTTGTTGAGGTAACCCACGAGCGGCGTGTTCGCCGACTCGTAGAGGTTGTCGATGCCGAGGAAGTCCTCGACCCGCTCGACACCGCGCTCGAGCACGCCGATCGTGCGCTTCTTCTCGTCGACCTCGTAGTCGACGTCACGGGTCAGCCGCGCCACGATGCCGGCGAAGTCGCCGTACCACTTCGTGGCCTGGTCGGCCGGGCCGCTGATGATGAGCGGCGTCCGGGCCTCGTCGATGAGGATCGAGTCGACCTCGTCGACGACGGCGAAGTTGTGGCCGCGCTGCACCAGCTCGTCGCGCGACCAGGCCATGTTGTCGCGCAGGTAGTCGAAGCCGAACTCGTTGTTCGTGCCGTACGTGATGTCCGCGGCGTACTGCCGACGTCGCTCGTCCGGCCGCATGCTGGCCAGGATCACGCCGACCTCGAGGCCGAGGAACCGGTGCACGCGACCCATCAGCTCGGACTGGTACTCCGCCAGGTAGTCGTTGACGGTGACGACGTGGACGCCGTTGCCCTCGAGGGCGTTGAGGTACGACGGCAACGTGGCGACCAGCGTCTTGCCCTCACCGGTCTTCATCTCGGCGATGTTGCCGAGGTGCAGGGCCGCGCCTCCCATGATCTGCACGTCGAAGTGCCGCTGGCCGAGCGTGCGGCGCGCCGCCTCACGCACCGTGGCGAACGCCTCGGGCAGGATGTCGTCCAGCGTCTCGCCGTCGTCCAGCCGCTTGCGGAACTCGTCGGTCATGCCCCGCAGCTCGCCGTCGGACATCGCGACGAAGTCGTCCTCGATCGCATTGACCTGGCCGGAGATCGCCGTGAGCTTGCGAAGGATCTTGCCCTCGCCGGCGCGGAGCAGCTTGTCGAAGATGGCGGGCACGCTCGGAACTCCTCGGTAAGGGGCGGTCGACTCATCGTAGGCGTTCGACCGGGGACTAACGGCTCGACCGCCCCCGACGTGCCCGGTTGGATGTCCCCCATGGACCCCGTGGAGCTCTCGAACGGGCAGCTGCTGCTGCGGCTGCCCCACGAAACTGACATCGATGCGATCACCCGGGCCTGCCAGGACGGGGAGCTGCAGCGGTGGATCCCGGTGCCGGTGCCGTACGAGCGGGAGCACGCTGCGCAGTGGGTCGGCGACACCCTCCGGTCCTGGGCAGCGGACGAAGAGCTGCGCTGGGTCGTGAGCGACGCCTCGGGCGAGGAGCTGCTGGGCGCGGTGGGGCTGCACGCCCGGGACGCCTCGATGCGCGAGATCGGGTTCTGGACGGCGCCGTGGGCACGCGGCCGAGGCGTGATGACGGCCGCCGCCCACCTCGCGTGCGACTGGGGGTTCACCGAGCTCAAGCTGGGCCGGATCGAGTGGTGGGCCAACGTCGGCAACTTCGCCTCGCGACGGGTGATCGAGAAGCTCGGGTTCACCGTCGAGGGGACCTGCCGGTCGCGCATCCTGCACCGGGGCGAGCGGGTGGACGGCTGGGTCGGCGGGCTTCTGCCGGGCGAGCTCAGGACCGTGGCGTGACGGCGGTCCCCGAGATCGTCCACGAGGACCTGCTGTTCCGTCCCTGGCGCGACGAGGACGCGGAAGCCGTCCTCGTGCTCGCCACGGACGACGCCAGCCGGACGTGGATGCGCACCCTGCGGCGGGTGACCGACCTCGACGGGGCGCGGGCGTGGGTGGACATGCGGCGCGAGGAAGGGCGGGTCGACTGGGCCGTCTGCGACCGGGCCACGGGACGGCTGGCCGCCCGGGTCGGACTGCACCACTTCGACGACCGCAGCCGGAGCGCGGAGATCGGGTACGTGGTGTGGCCGGGGTTCCGCCAGCGCGGTCTTGCCGCCCGCGCGGTGCAGACGGCCGTGACGCACGGCTTCGAGGTCCTGGGGCTGGCCCGGGTGTCGCTGTTCCACGCCGTCGGTAACCCGGCGTCGTGTGCCGTGGCGACACGCTGCGGCTTCGCCTTCGAGGGCGTCGAGCGCTCGTCGCTGGACCACGGCGACGGTGTGCTGCACGACGTCCACCGGCACGCCCGCCTCGCCACCGACCCGCCCGGCCCGGCCGACGCCGCGCCGGTCCCGCTGGACGTCCCGGTGATCGAGGCCGACGGGCTCGTCCTGCGGCCGTGGCGCGATGACGACGCCGCGGTGTACCTGCGCGGGCTCACCGACCCGGCTGTCGCACGGTGGGACCCGCTGGGAGCACCCGTGACCCAGGACGACGCCCGGCGGCGCATCGCCCGGTTGCACCGGCGTGCTCGCGAGGGCAGCACGGTGGCGTGGGCGGTCGAGGTGGCCGGCGCGGTGGCCGGCTCGGTCGGGCTGCGCGGGGTCAACCTCGTCGACCGGTGGGTCAACGCGTCCTACTGGGTCCTGCCGGTGGCCCGCGGGCGCGGGGTCGCGACGCGCGCGCTGACCACCGCAACTGCGTATGCGTTCGAACGGCTCGACCTGCACCGTGTGCAGCTGCAGCACGCCCTCGCCAACACCGCGTCCTGCCGGGTGGCGGAGAAGGCAGGCTTCGACCTCGAGGCCACCCAGCGGCAGTCCTGCCTGCTCGCCGAAGGCTTCGTCGACGAGCACCAGCACGTGAGGATCCGGAACCGGTGACCGGCATCGACCACGTCGAGATCGCGGCCGGGCGCGTCCAGCTTCGACCGCCGTCGGTGGACGTGGCGGCCGACGTGCTGGCGATGCTGCAGGACCCCGAGACCGTGCGGTGGAACCCGGTGCCGCGAGTGGTCGACCTCGACAGCGCCCGGGCGTGGTGCGAGCGATGCGCCGACTGGTCCGGCGGGGAGCACGCGACGTTCTTCGTGCACGACGCCACGACCGGACGGCTCGTCGGCAACATCTCGCTCTGGCGGATCGACCTGGCCGACCAGCGGACGGCGGCTGTCGGCTACCGCACCGGCCCGTGGGCTCGCGGTCAGGGCGTCGCGTCGGCCGCGGTCGGCGCGATCAGCCGGTGGGCCTTCGGTGCCCTCGGGATCGAGCGGATCGAGCTGCCGCACGCAGTGTCCAACCCGGCGTCCTGCCGGGTCGCCGAGAGGGCCGGCTTCCACCTGGAAGGCGTACTGCGCGCCTCGTTCCGGGCCGAGGACGGCACCCGGCACGACGAGCACCTGCACGCCCGCCTGAGCACCGACCGGTAGCGGTCAACGCACCGCACCCGTGACCATGCCGAGAACGGACCGGCGTGCTCAGAGGGGCGAGTCGTCCGAGTACAACCGCTCCGGACGGATCCCGACGATCCGGTGCCCCCTGCGCTCGATCGACCCGGCCGCCTCCAGGGCCATCAGCACCCGGTTCACCTGCTGGCGTGACCCGCCGACCTGCCGGGCCAGGTCTCCCTGCGTCATCACGTCGTCGACGGGGACGAACCCGTCAGCCGGTGACCCCAGGTCCCCGTGCGAAGCGGCCAACGCGGCCAGTCGCTTCTCGACCCGTCGGGGCAGGTCCAGCAGGGCGGCGTCACAGGCCTGCTCGTCCAGCCGCCGGACAAGGGCGGCCATCGACACGAGAAATGCCCGCATGACGGACGGATGACGGGCCATCAGCCCGGACACGGCGGCTCGTGGCACGACGACGAGGACTGTCCTGGTCCGGGCCGTCACGGTGGCGACCCTCGGGCCCTCGTCGACTAGCGCGAGCTCCCCGAAGAACTGATGAGGGCCGAGCACGGCGAGCAGGACGTCGCGCCCTCCGACCGAGGAGAGCGAGACGGCGACGGTGCCCGAGACGACGACGTACATGCAGTCGCCGTTGTCACCCCGGAGGAACACGATCTCGCCCGGACCGTACGTCCGCTCACCGCACGCCGAGCTCAGCCGGTCGAGCTCCGCCTCGTCGAGAGACCGGAACGCGGCCGACTGGCTCAGCGCCTGCGCGGTGGTGCTGCTCATCGGTGCTCAGTGCCTCACGGGGTCACGAGCCGCCGGTGGCTGACGTGCACCCGGTGCCAGAGTAGGGCCGCCAGCACGACCAGCGCGATGGCGATCAGGACCGCGCCGCTGGAGAGCAGCCACGGGAAGCCGTCGCCGGTCTCGCTGACACGAGGGTCGGCTGCCGGTGGCGGGAACTCGGGCTCGATGAGCGGTGCCGGCCCGGCGAACGCCGTCGAGGCGCCGGCGAACATGAGGAACATCGTCGTTGCGGCCACCTGGACGAGATGGCGGATGGAGTGGTTCACGGCTCTCTCCTTGCTCGATGTCGGTGCGGGATCAGCACCTGCCACGAACCTGCGCCGCCGTCCGCTCGGACGCTGTCACCCCGGTGACAGGTCACCCCTCTGCGGATGTGACTCCAGCCACGGTGCACCGCCGGGCGGGCGCGCCGGCCGGGGCGGCGTCAGCGAACCGCGGCGCGCAGGGCTGACGCGAGGTCGCCGCGGTGCTCGACCCGCACGTCGTCCAGGCCGAGCCAGTCGGCCATCAGCCGCAGCTCGGCGGCCAGCTCGGACGCCGTCTCCAGTGGCGCGTGCTCCTCCGCCCAGGCGGACCGGACGAGCAGCGCACCACCCGCCCGGTCCGACTTGAGGTCGACGCGCGCGACCAGGCGGTCACCGAGCAGGAAGGGCAGGACGTAGTAGCCGTGCACCCGCCTGTCCGCGG
>DASVBQ010000256.1:0-3045 GCA_036375795.1 Actinomycetes bacterium | reverse complement strand
GGCGACCTCGCCCTTGTAGATCCAGACCTTCACGCCGATGCGGCCGAAGGTCGTGCGGGCCTCGTAGAAGCCGTAGTCGATGTCGGCACGCAGGGTGTGCAGGGGCACGCGGCCCTCGCGGTAGAACTCGGTGCGCGACATCTCGGCGCCGTTGAGGCGGCCCGAGCACTGGATCCGGATGCCCTTGGCACCGGAACGCATCGAGGTCTGCATGGCCTTGCGCATGGCGCGACGGAACTGCACACGTCCCGACAGCTGCTCGGCGACACCCTGGGCGACCAGCTGCGCGTCGATCTCGGGGTTCTTGACCTCGAGGATGTTCAGCTGGACCTGCTTGCCGGTGAGCTTCTCGAGCTCCCCGCGCAGGCGGTCGGCCTCGGCGCCGCGGCGACCGATGACGATGCCCGGGCGGGCGGTGTGGATGTCCACGCGGACCCGGTCACGGGTGCGCTCGATCTCGACCTTGGAGATGCCGGCCCGCTCCATGCCCTTGGAGAGCAGCTTGCGGATGGCGACGTCCTCGCCGACGTACGACTTGTACAGCTTGTCGGCATACCACCGGCTCTTGTGGTCGGTGGAGATCCCGAGGCGGAAGCCGTTGGGGTTGATCTTCTGTCCCATCAGGCACTCTTTCCGGTCTTCTTGGCGGCGGTCTTCTTCGCCGGCGCCTTGGTGGCGACGGGCTTGGCGACCGGCTCGACGGCCAGCGTGATGTGGCTGGTCCGCTTGTTGATACGGGTGGCACGGCCCTGGGCGCGCGGGCGCCAGCGCTTCATGGTCGGACCCTCGTCGACCAGGGCCACGGTGACGACCAGGTCACCGCGGTCGAGGCTCTCGGTGGTCACGGCGTTGGCCACGGCGCTCTCGAGCACCTTGTGGACGGTCGTCGCGGCCGACTGAGGCGCGAAGGCCAGCAGGTTCAGCGCGTCGTCCACGGGCAGGCCGCGGACCATGTTGACGACCCGGCGGGCCTTCATCGGCGTGATCCGCACGAAGCGGGCGCTCGCGAAGGAGCCGGCGCGGTCGCCGAGCAGCGAGTCGCGACGGGCACTCTGGCGGCGGCGTTCGGTGGCAGGCATGTCAGCGTCGCCGTCCCTTCCGGTCGTCCTTGACGTGCCCGCGGTAGGTGCGGGTCGGGGCGAACTCCCCGAGCTTGTGGCCGACCATCGAGTCGGTCACGAACACGGGGACGTGCTTGCGGCCGTCGTGCACGGCGAGCGTGTGGCCGATCATGGCCGGCACGATCATCGAGCGGCGCGACCAGGTCTTGATGACGTTGTGGGTGCCCTTCGTGTTCTCGGCGTCCACCTTCTTCATCAGGTGGCCGTCGACGAAGGGGCCCTTCTTCAGGCTGCGAGGCATGTCGGTTACTTCCTACCCTTGCCGGACTTGCGGCGACGGATGATCTGGGCGTCGCTGGCCTTGCGGCGACGCGTACGGCCCTCGGGCTTGCCCCAGGGCGAGACCGGGTGGCGACCACCGGAGGTCTTGCCCTCGCCGCCACCGTGGGGGTGGTCGACGGGGTTCATCACGACACCACGGACGGTGGGGCGCTTGCCCTTCCAGCGCATGCGGCCGGCCTTGCCCCAGTTGATGTTGGACTGCTCGGCGTTGCCGACCTCGCCGATGGTGGCGCGGCAGCGGACGTCGACGAACCGCATCTCGCCGGACGGCAGGCGCAGCGTGGCGCGCGAGCCCTCCTTGGCGACGAGCTGGGCGCTGTTGCCGGCGGAGCGGGCGATCTTCGCACCGCCACCGGGCCGCAGCTCGATGGCGTGGATCGTCGTGCCCACCGGGATGTTGCGCAGCGGGAGGTTGTTGCCCACCTTGATGTCGGCCGTGGGGCCGGACTCGAGGGCGGCACCCTGGCGCAGGTCCTTCGGGCAGATGATGTAGCGCTTCTCGCCGTCGGCGTAGTGCAGCAGGGCGATGCGCGCGGTGCGGTTCGGGTCGTACTCGATGTGCGCGACCTTGGCGGGCACGCCGTCCTTGTCGTAGCGACGGAAGTCGATGATCCGGTAGGCGCGCTTGTGGCCGCCACCCTGGTGCCGCGTGGTGATCCGGCCCTGGTTGTTGCGGCCGCCCTTCTTGGCGAGGGGACGCGTCAGGGACTTCTCCGGCGTGGTCCGGGTGATCTCGACGAAGTCGGCCACCGACGAGCCACGACGGCCCGGGGTGGTCGGCTTGTACTTACGGATAGGCATGTCTCAGTCCTCAGTCGGATTCACAAGTGATCTCGGCAGCCCGGTCAGGAGACCGGACCTCCGAAGATGTCGATGCGGTGGCCCTCGGCGAGGCTGACGATCGCGCGCTTGGTGTCCTTGCGCTTGCCGAGCCCGTTGCGGGTCCGGCGCGTCTTGCCCTGGCGGTTGATGGTGTTGACGGACGTGACCTTGACGTTGAACACCTTCTCGACCGCGATCTTGATCTCGGTCTTGTTGGCGTCCGGACGCACCAGGAACGTGTACTTGTTGGCGTCGAGGAGGCCGTAGCTCTTCTCGGAGACCACGGGTGCGATCAGGATGTCGCGGTGGTCCTTGTGCAGGGTGCTCACTTGTCGTCCTCCTCGGCGGAGCCGCCACCGGCGCGCGTGAAGCCCGCGGCCTCGGCGTCCTCGGCGGTCTTGAAGTAGAACTCGGCGATGGTGGCGTCGTACCACTGGCCGTCGGGCTCGTGGTAGAGACCGGAGTCGGCGTTGCCCTTGACCTCGTAGCCCTTCGGCGCGCCGCCGGACTTCAGCGGGGCCTTGGCACCCTTCGGCAGCTCGACCTTCTCGGCCTCGGCCTCGGGGGCGGCCTTCTCGGTCTTGACGTCCGCGAACGCCGCCGGCGCGGCCGCCTTCTCGCTGGTCTCGATCTCGATGGTCTCGGCCACGGTCGCACCGCTGGCCTCGCCACCGACGAACGCCTCGTAGGCACCCTGGGTGAAGACCAGGTCGTCAGCAGCCAGCACGTCGTAGGTGTTGAGCTGGTCGACGGCCACGATGTGCACCTCGGGGGCGTTGCGCAGCGACAGCCAGGTCAGCGCGTCCGAGCGCTCGAGGAC
>DASVBQ010000158.1:0-6474 GCA_036375795.1 Actinomycetes bacterium | reverse complement strand
GGGTGCGGGCAACCTCGAAGTCCTGGCTCAGCTCGTGTTGGCGACGCAGCGCCTCCTGTGCCTGCGCGAGCGCCTGCGGCAGATCGCCACGCAGGGCCAGCAGCTGGGCGCGAGCGCGCGGCACGGCGGCGTGCAGGTGTGGGCGCTCGCGGTCGCCGACATCGCGGCGCAGTGCGGCGATCTCCGACTCCGCGGCGTCCACCTCGCCGGCCGCGAGCAGTGCCTCTGCCAGCTCGGCCGGGTAGGGGTGCCAGCCCGGGTCGACGAGGCCGGCCGCCGCGGCGTGCCCCGAGGCCGCGCGCAGGTCGTCCACAGCACGCTGCGGCGCGCCCGCCGCGAGATGCAGGCGCCCGGCGATGAGCGAGACGATCGCCTGCAGCCACGAGTCGCCCAGCTCGGTCGCGGCTGCCGCGCAGCCGTCGAGGTGCTCCATCGCGAGGGTGAGCTCCCCGCGGCGACCCTCGTGCTCGGCGACCTGCGCACGGGCGAGCTCCAGTGGGATGGCCTGTCGGGTGAGCCCGGCCAGATCCATGGCCTCCCGGGCGTGTCGCTCGCTGGCGTCGAACCGTGCGGCCCGGTTCTCCAGGTGACCGAGGTTGAGCAGCAGCATCGGCTCGGACGCCTCGTCCCCTCGCACCCGGGCGAGCTCCAGCAACGTGGTGAGGCGGTCCCGTGCCTCCTCCAGCCGGCTGGCGAAGAGCAGCTGCTGCGCCAGGGCGAACGACGCGGTGCTGACCACGAGGTCCCACACCCGCCCTCGTTCCTGCACGACTGCCTCGTGCAGGAGGTCCATGCCGCGCCGGTCGCCGGACAGGATCCGAGCATGCGCCTCGAGCTGCATCGCGGAGACCAGCAGTCGTTCCCTCTCGTCCGCGGCCGCCGCAGCCTGCAGCAGAAGTCGGGCTTCGGTCGCGTACCGGATGGAGGCGCCCGCGTCCTCGAAGGTGTCGGCGAGCAGGAGCAACGCCCGCGTTCGCAGCAGCACGTGGTCCGCGCCGGCCAGGTCCAGCGCGGCGCGGGCGTGCCGTCCGACCTCTGCGATCGTCGACGACAGCTGGGCGACCCCGGCGAGGAGCAGGTGTGCTCGCGCACCGTCCGCCCCGCCGGCGTCGGTGAGCGGCTCGACCGCCCGACGGCTGGTTTCCGGGTCCCCGTCGTGCAGCGACCACTCGGCCAGGCGAAGTCGGCGGGTGGACTCCGCTCCGCTGCCCGGCGGAGTCTTCGCGAGCGCCAGGGCGGCCAGCTCGCGCGCGGCGCCGTGCGCTCCTCGCTCCCGGGCGTGCCCGGCCGCCGTGTCGAGCCGGTCGGCGACCTCGTGATCAGGAGTCTCGGTCGCCAGCGCGAGATGGCGGGCGGCGGTCTCGACCTCGTCCTCCAGGCCCGCGAGGATCCGGTGCGTCGCGGCCACGTCCTCGGGCCCGGCGTCCGCCACGACCGCGGTGGAGAACAGCGGGTGGCGGAAGCGCACCCGTCCCTGCTCGACCCGGGCGACGTCGGCGGCCTCGGCCGGGCCGAGCACCTCGGCGAGCGATGCCCGGTCCAGGTCGCAGGCGGCGACGACGAGGTCAGGTCGGGGGTCCCGGGCGAGCGCCGCGACGAGCAGGGCGGCGCGAGAGGGGCTCGGCAGCCGCCGGACGGCCTCGCCGACCAGTGCGTCGAGCGTCGGGGTCAGCGGCGTCCAGCCGCCTGCGGAGCCGTCCGCGCCCGTCGCGCGCGCCAGCTCGAGCGCGTACATCGGGTTGCCGCCCGACACCTCGGTGAGCCGCGCCAAGGTGGGGCGGTCCAGAGCTGCCCCGAGCCGGTCGCGCACCAGGTGGAACAGCGCCGCGGCCGGCAGCCCGGCGAGGACGATCTCCACCCGGTGCCCGGTGCTGCCGGCCGGCCAGTCCACGGGCTGCGCGACCGGTCGCGTGGACACGAGCAGCGCCAGTGGGGACGTGACCAGCCGGCGGGCCGCGTACGCGAGGACGGTGGTCGTCGCCTCGTCGAGCCAGTGGGCGTCGTCGACGACCAGGAGCACGGGCTGCCGCACCGCCAGGCGGGACAGCAGCGTGCGCACCGCGGCGGCGACCGCCCGCGGCGCGGCCTCGTCCTGCCCGTCCGGCTCGTCGCCCTCGAGCAGCAGCGCGCGGCGCAGGGCGCGACGCTGCGGCGCCGGCAGGTCGACCGAGTCCAGCTCCGGGACCGTCTCCAGGAGGTCGGCGAGCCCGCTGTAGGCCAGCGACCGCTCGGCGGGTCGTGGTCTGGCCATCAGCACCTGGTGGCCGGCGGCGCGCGCTCGTTCGACGATGACGTCGACGACGGTCGACTTGCCGCTGCCGGGCTCGCCGGTGAGGACACCGACCCGCAGTCCGTCGCCGGGGGAGAGGAGCCCACTCAGCTCCGCGAGCTCGGCCTCGCGGCCGACCACATCCCCTGCCACCCGGCCTCCCCATGCGACGCGGCAGACACTATCGCCGGGAACGAGTGAGGGGCGGTGCCACGCAGGCACCGGCCCTCACTCGTCTGCCGGGCTGACGGCGAGGGGCGAGGTCAGTCGTCCTCGGGCTCGTCGGCGTCGTCGTCGGGCTCGTCCGCGTCGTCCGCCTCGTCCTCGGCGTCGTCCGCGTCGTCGGCGCCATCGGTGTCGTCGTCGGGCTCGTCCGCGTCGTCCGCCTCGTCCTCGGCGTCGTCCGCCTCGTCCTCGGCGCCATCGGTCTCGTCGTCGGCGTCGTCAGCGTCGTCGTCGGTGTCGTCGGCGGAGTCGTCGTCGGAGTCGTCGTCCTGCGCGTCGTCCTCGACCTCGGCGACGTCGGTCTCCCGCGCGTCCTCGACCTCGTCGGCCTCGTCGGCGTCCTCGGCGTCGTCAGCGTCGTCGTCGACGTCCTCCGGGTCGGGGCCGTCGTCGACGTCGCCCTCGTGGGCGGCACCCTCGTGGTCGTCCTCGACCTCGACGGCGTCGGACACCTCCGTCGAGTCGTCCGACACGTCCGTGCCGTCGGACGCGGGAGTGACCACGACGACGTCGTTGTCACCGCCGGGCAGCCCGCCCGTCGCGGCGACCGCGCCCGCCCCGGTGAACGCCACGGTGGCGCCGAGCATGACCTTGGCGAGCAGGCCCATCTTCAGGACCTTGTGGAACGGAACGAGAACTCCTGAGCGCATGGAACGTCTCCTCGGGGACGGCCGGCCGAGCGCCACGACGAGGTCGGGCTCGGGGCCGGGCACGGGGTCGGTGAGACGAGCGACAGCCGGGTCGGCGCCGACCAGGAACGACGTGAGGGCCTCGTTGGCCCTCGGCCCCGTCGTTGCCCGGTCACCGGTCGGCGACAGCGTGCCCAGCAGGTCGGCGAGGCGCCGGTCAGCCGGATCGGTGGAGCGCCGCAGCGCAGCCAGGAGGTCGTCGTCGAAGGTGCTCATCTCGACCCCGCAATCGCGCCGGGTACGTCCCGGGATACGGCCTCCGACGACGTTTCTCGACGCAGTCGCGCCAGAGCGCGGTGCTGCAGAGCCTTGACCGCCCCCACCGGCCGGCCGACAACCGCGGCGGTCTCCTCCAGGCTCAGGTCCCCGACCACCCGCAGCAGGATCACCGAGCGTTGCTCCGGTGTCAGCACGTCGAGGAGCCGCAGCGCCTCGTCGCCGCCGAGCCGCGCCAGCGCGCTGTCCTCCGCGCTGCCCACCGTCCGGCCGTCGAGCACCTCGGCGCTGGGCACCTCGTGCGCGCCCGGGCCCCGCCGCACGGAGTCGACGGCCTTGTGGTGCGCGATGGTGAACAGCCAGGAGCGGAATGCGCGTCCGTCGCCGTCGAACCGGTCGAGGCGGGTGAAGGCCGCCAGGAAGACCTCGCTGGTCGTGTCGTCGGGGTCGCGGGCGCCGCGTGCCCGGACGTAGGCGTGGACGACGGGCGACAGCTCCTCCCAGAGCCGTCCGAACGCCCACCCGCCCCCCGCGCGGGCGGCGTCGACCAGCAGGTCGAGCTCGGGCACCGGCATCGCGTCTGCCTTCCAGGCGGGTACTGCAGTGTGTCGACCTGCCGCTCGAGGGCCTTGAGCAGGCTGCCACGTCGGGGGTTCGACCTGGGTAAAGACCCCCCTTATGTTGCGGTGCGTGTTGTCCGCCGCCGCACTCTGTCCGCATCCGCCGCTGCTCGTCCCGGGCGTCGCGGCCGGCGCGAGCGCGGAGCTCGACGGGCTGCGCGCGGCGTGCGACCGCGTCGTGGCCGACCTGCTGGCCGTACCGGCTGATCTCGTGGTGGTGGTGGGCGCGGCACCTGCGGTCGGGCCGTACGCGGACGGGGCGTGGGGGAGCCTGCGGCCCTACGGCGTGCCGGTAGATGTCTGTCGAGGCTCCGGAGCGCCGAGCCTCCCGTTGTCGCTGACGATCGGACGCTGGCTGTTGGAGCAGGGCGGTCACCGGGACAGCGCGCTGCTCTTCGGCGTCAGCACCGACGCGCCGCCGCAGCGCTGCCACCAGCTCGGGGAGGCTCTCGCGGGTCGGGCCGACCGGGTGGCGATGCTCGTGATGGGCGACGGGAGCGCGCGGCGCAGCGCGAAGGGGCCGGGCTTCCTCGACGAGCGGGCGCAGCCGTTCGACGCCGCCGTCGTCGCTGCCCTCCGTCACGGCGACGTCGCCGCGCTGGCGGCGCTGGACCCCGACCTCGCGGCCGACCTGCTCGTGGCCGGACGGGCCGCGTGGCAGGTCCTGGCCGGGGCGGCGGAGGGGCGTTCGTGGCAGGGCGACGTGACCTACGACGATGCGCCCTACGGGGTCACGTACCTCACCGCGTCCTGGCGCCCGGCGTAGCGGTCAGCGCGGTGCGGCCGGCGGCCGGTCGTCCGGGAGGTCGTCGTTGCGCCCGTCGAGCTTGTCGAGGGCGTCCTTCGCCGCCGACGCGCCCTTGGCGATCTTGTCGTCGTGCTTGCCCCCCGTCTTCTTGCCGGCGGCCGCCGAAGCCTTGTCGATGCCTTGGGCGATCTTGTCGCCGTGCTGGTCGACGGCCTTCTCGGCCTTTTTCCTCAGGTTGTCGAACATGCCCATAGGGACACCGTAGGGGAGACTTCGATCCCGTGACCGAGCCGCTGTGCGACCTGCCGCCGGTCGTCGCCGTCGTCGGCGCGACCGCGACCGGCAAGAGCGATCTCGCCGTGGCGCTCGCGCAGCGCCTCGACGGCGAGGTGGTCAACGCCGACTCGATGCAGCTGTACCGCGGCATGGACGTCGGCACCGCGAAGCTCACCGTCGCGGAGCGGGGCGGGGTACCGCACCATCTGCTCGACGTCTGGGACGTGCGGCAGGCCGCCAACGTCGCCGACTACCAGCGCATGACCCGCGCGGTGTTCGCCGAGGTCGGCCGCCGCGGACGGACCCCGGTGCTCGTCGGCGGCTCGGGTCTCTACGTCCGCGCGGCCGTGGACGACCTCGCCTTTCCCGGCACCGACGACGAGGTCCGACGGCGCCTGGAGGCCGAGCTGGCGGCGGAGGGCCCCACTGCCCTGCACGCCCGGCTCGCGGGCCTCGACCCGGCGGCCGCCGCGGCGATCCTGCCGAGCAACGGCCGGCGGGTCGTCCGCGCGTTGGAGGTCGTCGAGCTGACCGGCGAGCCGTTCGCGGCGTCGCTGCCCGAGCCGACGTACGCCGTGCCCACCGTCCAGCTCGGGCTCGCGCTGGAGCGGGCCCTGCTCGACGACCGCATCGAGCGCCGTGTCGACCGGATGTGGGGCCGGGGGCTCGTCGACGAGGTGCGGGCGCTCGAGGCGCGGGGACTGCGCGAGGGTCGGACCGCCTCGCGAGCGTTGGGCTACGCCCAGGTGCTGCGCCACCTGGCCGGCGAGTGGTCCGAGCGGCGGGCCCGCGAGGAGACCGTGCGGGCCACCCGCCGGTTCGCCCGCCGCCAGGAGTCGTGGTTCCGTCGCGACCCACGGGTGCGATGGCTGGACGCCGCCGAGCCGTCGGACCTCCTGGTCCGGGCAGAAAGTGCGCTCGCAGACCTGGGCTATCTCCGCCGTTCCTGATAGGGATTGTCCGGTATGCGGTGATCTCCGCACCGCCCGACCGGACCGCGAGGTGCTCCATGGCCGTCCCGTCCCACCCGCTGCTCGCAGCCGGCCTGGCCACTGTCGTGTCAGCCGCTCTGCTCACCGGCGCGCCCGCCGAGGCCGCGACTCGGGCGACTGAGAAGGTGCCGACGGCCGTCGGCCGGGGGGGTGCGGTGACGACCGTCGACCCGGAGGCGACCCGCGCCGGCCTGCGGGTCCTGCGCCGTGGCGGCAACGCCGTCGACGCGGCGGTCGCCGCGGCCGCGACCCTCGGTGTGACCGAGCCCTACTCCGCGGGCATCGGCGGCGGCGGGTTCCTGGTCTTCTACAACGGCCGGACCGGCACGGTGCGCACCATCGACGGCCGCGAGACGGCCCCCATGTCGACGTCGGCCGACACCTACCGGGGAATCCCGTTCGACCAGGCCGTCACGAGCGGCCTGTCCGTCGGCGTCCC
>DASVBQ010000248.1:0-7365 GCA_036375795.1 Actinomycetes bacterium | reverse complement strand
CCCGTCGAAGTGACCCGGTCGCGACGCCCCCTCGAGCACGTCGCCCAGCGGGCCGGCGTGGACCCGGACCTGCGGCTGGTCCCCGAGGGGGTAGACCTCCTCGACGGACGGGGCGAACACCAGGTCCACGTCCTCGGCGGCACACAGCTCGACGTCGGCGGCCAGGGTCTTCGGGTAGCGCGACAGGTCCTCCCCCGGCGCGAACTGCAGCGGGTTGAGGAACACGGTGACGACGATGACCTCGCACCGGCGGCGAGCCACCCTGATGAGCTCGCGGTGCCCATCGTGCAGCGCGCCCATCGTCATGACCACGCCGACCTCGCCGCTGCGGTTGGACAGCGCGCCGCGCAGCTCGGCGCGGGTGTGGACGAGGCGGGTGGTCATCGGTTGCTGGCTCCTTCGGAGAGGACGTCGAGCAGTGCCTCGGCGGCCTCCGGCCGCAGCAGTCCGGCGGCGAGCGCCCGGTCGGCGGTGAGCCGGGCCATCGCGACGTACGCGTTGACCGTGTTGGTCGAGACCGCCCGCAGCTCGCGCAGGTGCGCGGCGACCGTGCCGGCGTCGCCCCGGGCAACCGGCCCGGTCAGGGCGGCGTCACCGGAGCGCAGCGCGTTGTCGAGAGCCGCGCCGAGCAGCGGCGCCAGCATCCGCTCGGGGTCACCGACCCCGCAGCGACGCAGCAGGTCGACGGACTCGTTGACCAGCGTGCTCAGGTGGTTGGCGCCGCCGGCCAGCGCCGCGTGGTAGAGCGCCCGCCGGTCCTCGTCCACCCACTGCGCCTCGCCGCCCATCTCGAGCACGAGCGCCTCCGCGATCGGCCGCAGCTGCTCCGGCGCGGTCACGCCGAAGCAGGCTCCGGAGAGCCGGGTCAGGTCCTCGCTGCGGCCGGTGAACGTCATCGCCGGGTGCAGGGCCAGCGGCAGGGCACCCTGACGGGTCGCGGGGTCGAGCACGCCCACGCCGTACCGCCCGCTGGTGTGGACCAGCAGCTGTCCCGGACGGACGGCGTCGGCCGCGACGAGGCCGTCGACGAGGCCGGGGAGGGCGTCGTCCGGCACGGTCAGCAGGGCGAGCTCGCAGCGGGCGAGCACGTCGGGCGGCGGGAGGACCGGGGTGTCGGGGAGCAGGACGTCGACCCGGGTCAGTGAGGCGTCGGACACGGCCGACGCGGCGACCACCCGGTGGCCTGCTCGCTGCAGCGCCGCGCCGAGCACGGCACCGACCCGGCCGGCGCCGACGACGCCGACCGTCAGCCGCGCCGGGTGGCCGGGCGGTTGCTCGGGCGAGAGGTCCACAGAAGTCGTTCCAGTCCTCGACGGCGGGGTACCGGACGGCGCCCAGCGTACGGCGTAGCGTCTGGCCGCTGGCGGCAGCGTGCGTGGAGGGACAGCGAGGATGCGGGAAGCGGCGTCGTGGGGCTTCGTCGCGGGCGCTGCGCTGCTGCTCGGCGGCATCCCCTTCGGTGTGCTGGGGTTCGTGCTCCCCTTCCCGCTGAGCCAGGCCTGAGGCCGGCGGACATGGGCTGGCGGACCTGGCGTGAGGCCACCGAGCACGCCCTCTACGGCGACGGCGGCTTCTACCGGCGTACGCCGGGTCCGGCCGCGCACTTCCGCACCTCCGTCCACGCGTCGCCGCGCTTCGCCGAGGCCGTACTGTCCCTGGCTCGCGCGGCGGGCCTCACGACCGTCGTCGACATGGGCGCGGGCGGCGGCGAGCTGCTCGTCGCCCTGCACGCCCTCGACCCGTCGCTCGACCTCGTCGGCGTCGAGCTGGCGGACCGTCCACCCGGTCTCGCCGACGAGGTGCGCTGGACCGCGGCGGCGCCCGGCGACCTGACGGCGCTCGTGGTCGCGAACGAGTGGCTCGACAACGTCCCGGTCGACGTGGTGGAGCTCGCCGAGGACGGGCCGCGGCTGGTGGAGGTCGACGAGTCCGGCGTGGAACGGCTGGGTGCGCGGCCTGCCGAGCCGGACCGGCGCTGGCTGGATCGGTGGTGGCCGCTCGCCGAGGTGGGCGACCGGGCCGAGGTGGGGCGGCCCCGCGACGAGCAGTGGGCCGCGGTGGTCGCAGTGATGCACTGCGGTGTCGCCGTCGCAATCGACTACTCACACGGTCGCGACGACCGACCGGCAGCGGGGACGTTGACCGGCTACCGCGACGGCCGGCAGGTGCACCCGGTGCCGGACGGCACGTGCGACGTCACCAGCCACGTGGCGCTCGACGCGTGCGCGGCCGCCGGAGCGGCGGCCGGCGCCGACGAGACGCTGCTCACCACCCAGCGCGCCGCGCTGCGCGCCCTCGGGCTGCGACACGGCACGCCGGCGCACGCGCTGGCGACGACAGACCCACCGGCGTACGTCGCGGCGCTGTCCGCAGCCGGTCAGGTGGCCGAGCTCACCGCCCCGGAAGGGCTCGGCGGCTTCGGCTGGCTGGTCCAGTCCGTGCGGACGGGGTTGCCCGATCGGCTCGGCAACCTGCGCTAGCGGGACCGCTCCCAGGTGAGCACAAGCGGCACGCGGGTCGTGTCGGTCACCCGGTGACCCGCACCGACTCGTAGCCGCGCAGCACGAACGTCGACCGCCGCACCGGCTCGCCGGCCAGGGCGAGGTCCGGGCAGCGGCGCAGCAGGGTCGGCAGCGAGATCTGCAGCTCCATGCGGGCGAGCGGCGCACCGAGGCAGTGGTGCAGGCCCGCGCCGAACGCGATGTGGTGGTTCGGCCGCCGGCCGACGTCCAGGGCGTCGGCGTCAGCGAAGGCCGCCGGGTCGCGGTTCGCGGCACCGAGCAGGGCTGCGACCTTGCCACCCGCCGGCACCGTGACGTCGCCGAGCACGACCTCCGCGCTCGCGGTGCGCTCGAAGAGCTGCAGCGGCGAGTCGTAGCGCAGCATCTCCTCGACGGCCGGCTCGACGAGGTCGTCGTCCGCACGCACCCGGTCGAGCTGCTCGGGGTGGTTCAGCAGCGCCACGACGCCGTTGCCGAACGCGTTCACCGAGGCCTCGTGCCCCGCGTTGAGCAGCAGGATCGCCGACGCCACCAGCTCGTCGCCGGACAGCCGCTGCCCGTGCTCCTCGGCGGCGACCAGGTCGCTGACCATGTCGTTGCGGGGAGCCGCCCGGCGGACGTCGGCGAGACCGCGCATGTACTCCGCGAACTCGGCGGCCGCGGTGATCGCGCGGTCCTCGACCTCCGGCGTCCGGCCGTACTCGTACATCGCGACGATCGCGGCCGACCACGGCCGCAGCAGGTGCCGGTCCTCCTCCGGCACGCCGAGCAGCTCGGCGATGACGGCCACCGGCAGGGGCTCGGCGTAGTCGGCGATGAGGTCGAAGCCGCTACCTGGGTCGACCGCGTCCAGCAGAGCATCGGTCATCGCCTGGACCCGGGGCCGCAGGCGCTCGACGTGCCCGCGAGCGAACGCCTTCGCGACGAGGGAACGCAGCCGGGTGTGCACCGGCGGCTCGTTCTCCATCATCTGGTTGCGGTGCAGCGCGTTGAACGGCTCGAACCGGTCGGCCGGCTGCTTGTCCTGCCACAGCCTCCCGAGCCGGCGGTCGCGCAGCACCTGGTTGGCGTGCTCGAAGCTGAGCGCGAGCCACAGGCCGGTCTGCTCGTGCCAGACGACCGGCGCGCGCTCGCGCAGCCGGGCCAGCGTCGGGTAGGGGTCGGCCAGGAAGCCGGCGTCACCGAGATCGAGCACCGGGTCGCCGAGGGGGGACCGCCCGGCCTCCTCGAGGGGGGTCACGGGCGTCACCGTAGGTCCGGGCGGCGCCGCAGCGGGCCGCATCCAGCGATCCGGTCGCGCCGAGGCCCGGGCCCGGCGGGCCAGGTCGACCTCGGTGTCGAGCAGCCGGCGCGCCTCGACGGCGTCGCGATGGGCGGCACTGACCTGGACCGGCCCGGGCGTGGTGTCCAGGTGCAAAGTCGCGAGGCCGAGCCGGCGCTGCAGCGGTCCCTGCGAGAGCCGCACGCTCTGCACCTTCTCGTGCGGCACCACGTCGGTCTCCCGACGCCAGCGGCCACGACGTACGACCGCGAAGCGCTCGTCAGCCCCGGCCGCGAGCTGCCGCCACACGAACGGGTCGCACCACCGCGCCGGCCGCGGCACCCCGGCCATCGACACGTCGGACAGGTCGACGCCCGGCAGCACCAGCGAGAGGACCCGCAGCGCCTCGGACCGCGGGCCGACCGGGAGCAGAACGGACGCCTGCTGCTGTCCCTCGCCGACGTAGCCCGCGACGTTGGCCTCGAGCCGACACCAGCCGCGGCTGCGCCAGAGCAAGGGCTCGACGAGGCGCACGGCCTGGACCCGGCCCGGCGGCACCGTCTGGGCGCGGGTCTCGAGGAGCCCGCGGCGCAGCCGTAGCCCGTCCGGCGACTCGGCGACGGTGAAGCCGAACTGGTTGGCGACGCCGTTGACGAGCGCCGGGACCAGGACGAGCAGGAGCGGCAGGATCAGGCCGAACGGCTCCCACCGGCCGGCCAGTACCGAGGAGAGCACCAGGCCGAGGAGGACCGCGAGTCCGCCGACCACGAAGCCGGACCGCAGCGTGGACTCGACGAGCCGGGACAGGGGCACCTCGACGAGCACCCGCTCCGGGGCCTCAGGCGCCGGCTCCCCGGTCTGGTCCAGGCCGGCGGCGCGCGCGAGCAGCTCGGCGCGCAGCTGCTGAGCCGCGCCCTCGGAGAGGTAGGCGAGGGGCGCTTCGGACGACGACCCGCCCGCCACCTCCAGGCGCAGCTCGGCCAGGCCGAGCGCCCGCGCCACGAGTGGGCGCACGACGTCGACGGCCTGCAGCCGGTCCAGCCGGACCCGCCGGGACCGGCGGAAGACCAGGCCGGTCTCCAGCCGCAGGTCCTCCGGCCCGACCCGGTAGTGCGTGGTCCGCCAGGAGAGGAAGCCGTACGCGATGCCGATCGGGATGCTCGCCGCGATCACGGAGAGCACGAAGCCGAGCTCCACCCCGCTGTACGACTGCTGGATCGCGATGGCGACCGCCGCGGCGAAGAACTTCCACCCGCGCAGGACCGGGGTCAGCGGGTGCAGCCGGCGAAATCCGTCCTCCGGCACCTCAGATGCCTGCCGCGCTCGCCTCGCCGCGGGCGGCCAGCCGGTCCCGCAGCCGCGCCGCCTCGGTCGGGGCCAGACCCGGGATCGACGCGTCGGTGGCCGCCGCCGCGGTGTGCAGCTGGACGGTGGCGAGGCCGAGCTGCCGGTCGATCGGCCCGGCGGTCACGTCGACGAACTGCATCCGGCCGTACGGCACCACGACCAGCTGCCGGCGCAGCACCCCGCGGGTGACCAGCAGGTCGTCGGCGCGCTCGGCGTAGCCCCAGGCCCGGACGGCGCGGCCCACCACGACCCAGGCCCAGGCCAGCAGCACCACCGCGACGAGCGCGCAGACGACCGCCGCCCACAACGCGGTGAGGGCGAGGACCACGGTCACGGCGGTCGCAACCGGCACCCAGAACAGGAGCAGGCCGATCCGGCGCACGGTGGCCAGCTTGGGCGACACGCGCACCCACGGCTCGCCCGGCGGGTCGAACGGCTCCATGGCCCTGACGCTAACCGAAGCGGACCGGCTGACCGCGGCGCGTCCCGGCGCGCGGCCGGTCCACTTCGGGCCGGCGGGTCCGAGCAGTGGCAGACTCGCCGGGTGACCACGGAGCGGACGGTCGGCATCGGAGCCGGCGCCGAGCTGGTCGAAGGGGACGACCGGCTCGCGACGCAGGACATGGTCCTCAACATCGGCCCGCAGCACCCCTCGACGCACGGCGTGCTGCGGCTGCGGATCCTCCTCGACGGCGAGCGCATCGTGCACGCCGAACCGATCGTCGGCTACATGCACCGCGGGGCCGAGAAGCTGTTCGAGGTGCGCGACTACCGCCAGATCGTGGTGCTCGCCAACCGGCACGACTGGCTGTCGGCCTTCGCGAACGAGCTCGGTGTGGTGCTCGCCGCCGAGCGGATGCTCGGGATGGAGGTGCCGGTGCGGGCGGTGTGGACCCGCACGCTGCTGGCCGAGCTGAACCGGGTGCTCAACCACCTGATGTTCCTCGGCTCGTACCCGCTCGAGGTCGGCGCGATCACGCCGATCTTCTACGCGTTCCGCGAGCGGGAGACCATCCAGGCGGTCATGGAGGAGATCTCCGGCGGCCGGATGCACTACATGTTCAACCGGGTCGGCGGGCTCAAGGAGGAGCTGCCGGCCGGCTGGACCGGCCGCGTGCGCAGCGCGGTGCACGAGGTGCGCCGACGGCTGCCGGACATCGAGAACCTGATCCTCGGCAACGAGATCTTCCACGCCCGGACCCGCGGTGTGGGCGTGCTGTCCAAGGAGCAGGTCCACGCGTACGGCGTCAGCGGACCCATCGCCCGCGGGTCCGGGGTCGACTTCGACCTGCGCCGGGACGAGCCCTACCTGGCGTACGGCGAGCTGGACGTTCCCGTCGTGACCCGCTCCGCGGGCGACTGCCTGGCCCGCTTCGAGGTGCTGTTCGACCAGACGAAGGTGTCCCTCGACCTCGCTGACGCCTGCCTGGACCGGCTGGCCGCCCTGCCGCCGGGGCCGGTCACCACCCGGCTGCCGAAGGTGCTCAAGGTCCCGGAGGGCGCGACGTACGCCTGGACCGAGAACCCGTTGGGCATCAACGGCTACTACCTGGTGTCCCGAGGCGACAAGACGCCGTGGCGGCTCAAGCTGCGCTCAGCGTCGTTCAACAACGTGCAGGTGCTGAGCGAGCTGCTGCCCGGGGCACTCGTCGCCGACATGGTGGCGATCCTCGGCTCGATGTTCTTCGTCGTCGGCGATGTCGACAAATGACCTTGTCGGCGATGTCGACAAATAGCGGCCGCCCAGGTTGTGGACTCCGACACACCGGTTCGGCGGCGTGTCTGGTGCGGGCGCGTCCACAACTCGGGAGGCGGGCGGTCGCGTGGCCTCCCTCGACTGAGACGTTCGGCAGGGGGACAGCAGGTTTCCGGATGCCGAAGGTTTCAGTCGGCTGGGGCCGTCAGGCGATGCGGCGCTCAGTCTCCTGCGGGCGCTCGGCCGGCTTCTGCTCGCCAGGCTGGTCGGCGACCGCGTGGTCGATGGGCTCGCTGTCCCGATCGGCCTTCGGGTCGAGCAGCGGCCGCTCCGGCAGGTCCGCCAGGACGATCTCGGTGTCGGCGGTGTCCTCGCCGCGGTCCGGCGCGACCAGGGCCTCGGCCATGTCGCGGGTGAGCGGCAGCTCTGCGGTGCGGGTGAGCGCGAGCTGCACCAGTGGCAGCTCCAGCGACCGGGGCGGCAGCGCCGGGCCCTGCGCCGGCGCGGCGACCTGCTCGCGGGCCGCCGTGAGCTGCTCGCGGGCCGCCGTGAGCTGCTCG
>DASVBQ010000247.1:0-2260 GCA_036375795.1 Actinomycetes bacterium | reverse complement strand
CAGGGGACCGGGTCGAGGTCCGGTCCGGCGTGACCAGCCTCGTCGTCGACCGCCTGGTCGTCTGCGCCGGCCTGCACAGCGACCATGTGGCGGCGATGGTCGGGGCTGCGGGCGACGTACGCATCGTGCCGTTCCGCGGCGAGTACTACCGCCTGCGGCCACCGGCCCGGGACCGGGTCCGCGGCCTGGTCTACCCGGTGCCGGACCCGCGCTACCCGTTCCTCGGCATCCACCTCACGCGGACCGTCGACGGCGAGGTTCTCGTGGGCCCGAACGCCGTGATGGCGCTGGCCCTGGCCGGTTACCGCTGGCGCGACGTCAGCCTGCGCGACCTGCGGGGGGTCGCGTCCTGGCCGGGCACGCGTCGGATGGCGCTGGCGCACTGGCGGACCGGCGTGCACGAGCTGTCGAGCTCGCTGTCGAAGCGTCGGTTCACCCGGGCCGCGGCGACGTACCTCCCGGGCCTGTCGACGCGCGATCTCGAGCGCACCCGGTCGGGGGTGCGCGCCCAGGCGGTCGGCCGCGACGGCCGGCTCGTCGACGACTTCGTGCTGCAGCAGGTCGGGCCGGTGCTGCTCGTGCGCAACGCGCCGTCGCCCGGTGCCACCTCGAGTCTCGCGATCGCCGAGCACGTCGTGTCGACCATGACGGCGCAGCTGACCTGAGGTCCCCTAGGGTGCCGCGCATGACCGACGACACCCGTCTGCTGCGCTACGCCGAGATCGTGGTCCGTGTGGGCCTGAACATCCAGCCCGGCCAGGAGCTGCTGCTGCGCGCGGACCTCGACCACGCCGAGGTGGCAAGGGCGGTCACCGAGCAGGCGTACCTCGCCGGCGCGAGCCGGGTCACCGTGGAGTACCTCGACCCGCACGTCCGGCGCTCGACGTTGCAGCACGCGCCGATGGAGAAGCTCACCGAGGCGCCGGGCTGGCGGCTGGCGCAGATCCGGGAGGCAGGCGAACAGGGGACCGCGATCCTCACCCTCACCGGCTCCGCCGACCCGCACCTGTTCGACGACATCGCCCCGGAGCGGCTGGCCGCCATGCCCCTCGAGCTGGCCAACCTGTCCCGACAGGTGATGCTCGGTGGCGATGTGTCGTGGGCAGTGGTCGCCGCCCCCAACCCCGGGTGGGCGGAGCAGGTGTTCGGCGCGCCGGACGTCGAGCGGCTGTGGGAGGCCGTGTCGGTGGCGATGCGCCTGGACTCGGTGGACGTGGTGAAGGAGTGGCGCGAGCACTCCGAGCGGCTGCAGGCGCGCGCCCGGGCGCTCGAGGTGCTCGATCTGGACACGATCCGGTACCACGGCGAGGGCACCGACCTGACCGCCGGCCTGGTCCCCGGCTGCCGATGGGTCAGCGGGTCGATCGCAAGCAAGAGTGGCGTCGAGTTCATGCCGAACCTGCCGACCGAGGAGGTCTTCACCTCGCCGGACCGGCGCCGCGCCGACGGCACGATCCGGCTCACCCGGCCACTGGTCATGCCGCGCGCCGGCGTGGTGGTGGAGGGCCTGGTGGTGCGCTTCGAGGGCGGCCGGGCCGTGGACGTCACGGCGGAATCGAACGCCGAGGCGGTGCGCGCCGAGCTCGACGCGGACGAGGGCGCGCGCAGCCTGGGCGAGGTCTCGCTGGTCGACGGGTCCTCGAAGGTGCGTGAGGCGGGGGTGGTCTTCCACAACACGCTGTACGACGAGAACGCCGGCTGCCACGTGGCATGGGGGCAGGGCTTCCCGATGGCGGTCCCGGACGGGCAGTCTCTCGGGTCCGACGAGCTGTTCGACCTCGGCATAAACCGCTCTGCTGTCCACACCGACGTCGTCGTCGGCGGGCCCGGCGTGGACGTGACGGGGACCACCCGGGACGGCCGCGAGGTAGCGATCATCGCCGACGACGCCTGGGTGCTGCCGCTCGGCTGACCGCTGCCCGCCGCATTCCGTGATCGTGAAAGGTCCTCCAGGCAAGTGCACGCAAGACCTTTCGCGATCACGACCGGCTGAGCCGGCAGCCGGGCCCGCAGCGCGTCGTCGCCCCAGTCCAGCCCCCCGACCGGAGCAACGCCACGACCTGCTCGGCGGTCTCGCAGGCGGAGTCGGTGACCGAACGCCAGCCGTAACGAAGCGTGCGCGTCCCCTCGACCACGAGCAGCTCGTTGTCGCGCCAGTCGTCCAGCTCCCGGCGCTCCGCCGGGTGCGCTGCCCGGCCGTCCAGCTCGACGACGGTGCGGTACGCGAGATAGCGGACGTCCCGGTAGCGGCGGCGACCGC
>DASVBQ010000244.1:0-3800 GCA_036375795.1 Actinomycetes bacterium | reverse complement strand
CTCGTCCAGATCAGAACCAGTCCGGATCAGAACCAGAGGTACACGCTGAGGGCGAAGACCGGTAGGGAGAGAGCCAGCGCCGCGACGTCCCAGCGCGGCGAGTGCCAGAGGTAGCCGTTCTCCATGTCGCTGAGCGCGTGCGCCGAGAGCGCGCCGCTGCCCACGACGACGGCGATGACGAAGGCGGCCATCAGGTCGCCTGACCAACCGCGAGTCGCTCGAGCATGTGCGACCTCCTCCGCGCGACTCTCGCCTCGCTGCTCACGCTGTTCCCGCAAACCACCTGAGGACAGAGCCATTGGGCCCTGGACAGCCCTGCGGTTCCACAGATGTGGACAGCGCGGTGGAGGGTCGGGACTTTGGTCCCGAGCATCGAGGCCCTTTGCGGCTGAAGTGCCGGCGCGCGGGGCCACCAGGATCGTCGGGCATGAGCCAGAGTGCCCGATCCGAACCGGTGCGCCGAGCCCTCGCGCACCAGTGCCCCGACTGCCGCCGCCAGTGGGCGCTGCGCGCGGTCGACCACCCCTCCGGCATGGTGATCCTGTGCCGGCACTGCGGCACGGTCCAGTGGCGCGCCGCGCGGGGCCGGCACCTGACCGCCGTCTGAGCCGCGGAACGGTGACGCGTCAGGCTCCCGGGCCCGACCTGCTGCTCACGCTCTCCTGCCCGGATCGACCGGGCATCGTGCACGCCGTCAGCGGGTTCGTCCTCCGGCACGGCGGCAACATCGTGGCCAGCCAGCAGTACGGCGACTCGGACAATGAGCGGTTCTTCATGCGGCTGCAGTTCACCCCGACAGCAGCGGCGTGGTCCGTCGGGGGCCTGGAGGCCGACTTCACCGCGGTCGGCCAGGAGTTCGCCATGGACTGGCAGTTGACCGTCGCGGCGACTCCGGCTCGCACCCTGGTCCTGGTCTCGCGCCTGGGCCACTGTCTCAACGACCTGCTGTTCCGCGCCAGCACCGGCACGCTGCCTGTCGTCATCCCGGCCGTGGTGTCGAACCACCGCGACCACGAAGGGCTGGTCCGGTCCTTCGGCATCCCGTTCCACCACGTACCGGTGACCCCGGAGACGAGGGCGGGCGCCGAGGAGCGCCTCAGGGAGCTGGTCGCGGACCTGGGCATCGATCTTGTCGTTCTGGCCCGCTACATGCAGGTGTTCTCCGACGACCTCTGCCAGCAGCTGGCCGGGCGCGCTATCAACATCCATCACTCGTTCCTGCCCAGCTTCAAGGGCGCTCGGCCCTACCACCAGGCGCACGAGCGGGGCGTGAAGCTCATCGGGGCGACCGCGCACTACGTGACAGCGGCCCTGGACGAAGGTCCGATAATCGAGCAGGACGTGGTCCGCGCAGACCACTGGCTCGGTCCTTCGGAGCTGGCAGCTCTCGGTCATGACGTCGAGGCCCAGGTGCTCAGCCGAGCCGTGAAGTGGCACGCCGAGCGGAGGGTGCTGCTGAACGGTGCCCGTACCGTCGTCTTCCGATAGCAGCTACGGGGACAGCTACTCGGGGTGGTTGTGCGCCTCGCCGACGGCTCGGCCGACCTGGAACGGCTCGCTCACCCCGTTGTACGCGAGGTGCGCGAGAAGGCCCTCGGCGGCGTGCGGCAGGTTGTGGCAGTGGTCCATCCAGATGCCGGGGTTGTCCGCGACGAACGCGATCTCGTAGGTCTCGCCGTCCTCGACGAGCAGTGAGTCGATCCACCACGGGCTGCCGGTCGCCTGGGCGCCATTGCGGCTCAGGACCACCGCATGGTGCCCGTGCAGGTGCATCGGGTGCAGGTCGCCGCTCGAGTTCTTGATCGTCATGCGGACGATGTCGCCCTCGTCGACGACGTACATCGGGATGTCCGGGAACATGTGCCCGTTGATCGTCCACCAGAACCCGGGCCGGCCGTCGAGGAAGCCCGGCCGACGGCCGATGTCGTAGTCGAAGCGCCGCACCGCCTGGTCCGGGTCGAACGGCAGGTGCCCGGCCTGGCCGTACGTCAGGAGGTCGAGCTCCTTGCTCGGCTCCGGGGCGGCCCGGACTCGCGCACCGGGCGGCCCGAGCACCATCGCGGCGCCGCCCACGTCGACGCGCGCGCCCCCGCCAGGCACGACGAGCTCGAGGTCGGCGCGCCCTCCGGCCGCGAGCATCAGCTTGCGGCCGCGGACCAGCGACGGGCCGTTCACGTCGTAGCCGTCGACCGCCGCGACGCGGTACGCCGCGCCACTCACCCAGATCGGTGCCGTCCCGTTGTCGGTGTTCACCACCCGTACCCGTGCCGTCGAGCCCGGCTCGGCCTCGACCCGGCTGAGGCCGGCCCGCCCGTTGACGGTGCGGATCCCGTCGTAGGTGTGCACGGCCGCCACGACGTCGGTCGCGGGCGCCGGTCGGCCGATGCTGTCGTGCGGCTCGACCACGAACGTGCCGAACAGCCCGTGCCGCACCTGCTCGTGCGAGACCTGGTGCGAGTGGTACCAGTAGGTCCCGGCGTGCGGCAGGACGAAGCGGTAGACGTGCTGGCCGCCGGCCGGGACCGCGTCCTGGGTCACGCCGGCCACGCCGTCCTCCGCGTTCGGCACGTCGATGCCGTGCCAGTGCAGGGTGACGCCGCCCTGGACGTTCGCGTTGACGAGGGTGATCTCGACGAGGTCGCCCTCGGTCGCCACGAGCCGCGGCCCGGGCGAGCTGCCGTTGAGGGTGTAGCCGTCGACCCGTTCGCCACCGGCCAGCTTCACGGTGCCCTGCCGGGTGGTCAGGGTGGCGGTCATGGCCGGCGTGCCGTCCTGGGGCCCGGTCAGCTCGGCCACGCTCACGCCGGACATGTCGTGCCCCGCGTGGCTGCTACCGGAGGAGCCCGGCCCACCGCCGTAGTCGGCGTACCCCATGTCCATGACCGAGTACGTCGACGGCACCAGGCTCGCGTACCAGAACCAGGCCAACGGGACGACGACGAGCAAAGGGGCACCCGTGGCGGCCACGAGCCGCCACCGGTGCCCCCCGGGCCTCTCAGACAGCGGCCGGTGTCCCGGTGCCGTGGACGGGCTCCGGCGCGACGCCCGAGGCGACGCTGCGGGCTGTGTAGAGCGCCAAACCCAACACGACGAACGCGTTGATGCCGTGCAGAGCGCCGATGGCCGGCACTCCGAAGGAGATGAACGCGAGCGCGATCTGCACGATGATGGCGAGGAAGGTGAACCCGGCCCACTTCACGGCACCGGGCAGCTTCACGAAGAACGCGATGATGAACAGGATCAGCCCCAGCAGGGGCATGATGTTCATCCCGACGATCCAGTGCATCGCGTGGCCGAGGTTGCCCTCGTAGTCCTCGGTGATGACCGTTCCGTCGTCGATCTCGTTGATCGTCCCGAACCAGCCACCGGCCACCGCCGCTGCCTGGGAAAGGACGCCCAGCGCGATCAGGTAGGCGATGACTCTGTAGGCGCCACGCATGTATTGCCCCCTCGTATGACCCCGTGGGCGCCCCGTCGACGCCCGGCGCACACGGTAGTCCTCGACACTGGTGAGCAGGGGGCCATTTTCCGCCGACACGCGTTGATCCTTCCCGCCGACGTGCCGGTTCGCCCCGGATTGCACTTATCCGCCGGGGCGGTCGCCCTCAGCCGCAGCGCATCACCGTCCCGGTGCCGGCGAGGATGTGCTTCTGCAGCTCGCGGAAGTCGTGCTTCCAGAGGCCGAACTGGTCCGGCGCCCGCGTGACGTCGACCCGGTGCGGGGCGTGCGGGAACTGCTTGGACAGCGACTGGTCCACGGCCCGGCTCCGCAACTCGCGGATCTGGGCCTTGTGGACCCG
>DASVBQ010000157.1:0-4266 GCA_036375795.1 Actinomycetes bacterium | reverse complement strand
GCCACCCCCCTCCCCCTCGGCGACGAGGATCTCGCTCGGCTGCGTGGCTTGGGAGAGCCGATCGACCTGACCGAGGTCGAGGACGTCTACCTGCCGCTGTCCCGGCTGCTGAACCTGCAGGTGACCGCCGCGCACGAGCGGCACCACGTGACGTCGACCTTCCTCGGGGAGAGCACGGCCCGCGTCCCGTTCGTCATCGGCATCGCCGGCAGCGTCGCGGTGGGCAAGAGCACGACGGCCCGCGTGCTGCGCGAGCTGCTGGCCCGTTGGTCGCACCACCCGTCGGTCGAGCTCGTCACCACCGACGGCTTCCTGCTCCCCAACGCCGAGCTGACCCGCCGTGGCCTGCTCGCCCGGAAGGGCTTTCCCGAGTCGTACGACCAGCGGGCGCTGCTCCGGTTCCTGTCGGCGGTGAAGTCCGGCGCCGGCGAGGTCAGGGCGCCTGTCTACTCGCACCTGGTCTACGACGTGGTGCCGGGCGAGTTCGTCGACGTCCGCTCTCCCGACGTGCTGCTCGTCGAGGGGCTCAACGTCCTGCAGCCGCCGCGTACTCGCGCGGACGGGCGGCCGAGCCTCGCGGTCTCGGACTTCTTCGACTTCTCGATCTACGTGGACGCGAACCTGCAGGACGTACGGCGGTGGTACGTCGAACGGTTCCTGCGGCTGCGGGAGACCGCGTTCGCCGACCCGGCGTCCTACTTCCACCGGTACGCCGCCCTCTCCGACGAGGCGGCGGCACAGACCGCGACGGCGATCTGGCAGGAGGTCAACGAGCCCAACCTCGTGCAGAACATCCGGCCGACGCGCGGCCGGGCCACGCTCGTGCTGCAGAAGGGTGCGGACCACTCGGTGCGCCGGGTGCGGCTGCGCAAGCTCTGATCGACCGGCGCGGGTCGATACCGCCGGCGCGCGGTCGTGGCCGCGCTTGACGACCCGGGTGCAGCGGCCGATGTTGGACGCGGTGCGGTCAGGAAGAGGGGACGTGTCGACGTACACGCTGCGGTTGAGCGAGCCCGAGCGGGCGCGCTACCGGATGATGGCTCAGTCTGCGCGGCAGGCTGAGGCCGATCTCTGGAGGGCGGCGGGCATCGTCGAAGGCGCACACGTGGCCGACGTCGGGTGCGGGCCCGGCGCGGTGCTCGCCCTCATCGCCGAGGACGTGGGTCCGAGCGGGTATGTCACCGGTGTCGACTCGGACGCGGAGGCGGTTGCCGCAGCGCAGTCCGAGATCGTGTCCACGGGGCTGCGGAACGCCGCCGTGCGCGTCGGCACGGCGCAGGCGACCGGGCTCGAGCCGGCGAGTCTCGACGTCGCTGTGCTCCGGCACGTGCTGGCGCACAACGGCGGGATCGAGCACGAGATCGTCGGCCACCTCGCGACGCTGGTCCGTCCTGGTGGCGCGGTCTACCTCGTCGACGTCGACCTGACCGCCACGCGGCTGCGGCCCGTGCCGCCGGAGCTCGCGGACCTGGTCGAGGCATACGTCGGGTTCCACCGGCACCTCGGCAACGATCCCCAGGTCGGGCTGCGGCTGGCTGACCTCGCCACCGACGTCGGACTCGTCATCGAGGACTTTCGCGGGTGGTACACGATCATGGAGGTTCCGCCCGGACTGCGCCCACCGGCCTGGGCGGCCCGCGACGCCATGGTCGACAGTGGCGTGATCAGCCGCGCCGACGTCGAGCGCTGGGGGTCGGCGCTCCAGCGGCTCGACGACGAGCCGCAGCGTCCACGGATGTTCGCAGCGATGTTCGCCGCGGTCTGCCGCCGGCCGGACTCGTGAGGCGGCCGGGTCAGGTCAGCGAGAGCTCGGCGCGGACGACGCCAGCCAGCTTCTCCGCGACCACACTGGCCTGACCGGCGTCGGCGGCCTCGACCATGACCCGGACGACCGGCTCGGTTCCGGAAGGCCGCAGCAGCACCCGGCCGGTCGCACCCAGCTCGGTCTCGGCCTCCCGCACGGCCGCTTGTAGCGGCTCGCAGAGGTCCACCCGGCGCTTGTCCACGCCCTTGACGTTGAGGAGGACCTGCGGCAACCGCTGCATCACCGAGGCGAGCTCGGCGAGCGTCGCCCCCGTGGAGGCGACTCGTGACAGCAGCTGCAGCGCGGTGAGCGTGCCGTCGCCGGTCGTGGCGTGGTCGAGCATGATGACGTGGCCCGACTGCTCGCCGCCGAGCGAGTAGCCGCCCTCCTTCATCGCCTCGAGGACGTAGCGGTCGCCCACCGCGGTCTCGACGACGGTGACCTTCTCGCGCTCCATCGCGAGCCGGAAACCGAGGTTCGACATGACGGTGACGACCACCGTGTCGTGACGCAGGTGTCCCTGGTCGCGCATCGCGAGCGCCAGGATGGCCATGATCTGGTCGCCGTCGACCACGGCTCCGGTGGCGTCCACCGCGAGGCAACGGTCGGCATCGCCGTCGAGCGCGACCCCGGCGTCCGCGCCGTGCTCGAGCACGGCGGCCTGCAACCGCTCCAGGTGGGTGGACCCGTAGCCGTCGTTGATGTTCAGCCCGTTCGGCGCGTCGCCGATCGCGACCACGTCGGCACCCGCCGCCCGCAGCACCTGCGGCGCCACGAGGTGCGCGGCGCCGTGCGCGGTGTCGACGACGACCTTCAGCCCGTCGAGCCGGTGCGGCACGGTGCCCAGCAGGTGCTCGGCGTAGCGCTGCGCCAGGTTCCCGTCCGCACGGATCCGCCCCACGTCGGATCCGACCGGGCGCTGCCACTCCTCGCGCAACCGCTTCTCGATCGCGTCCTCGAGGTCGTCGGCGAGCTTGTGGCCGCCTCGGGCGAGGAACTTCAGGCCGTTGTCCGGCATCGCGTTGTGGCTGGCGGAGATGACCGCACCAAGGTCGGCACCGAGGTCGGCGGTGAGGTACGCCACGGCCGGCGTCGGCACCACCCCGACGTCCACCACGTCGACACCGGCGCTGGCCAGCCCGGCCATCACCGCGGCGGCGAGGAACTCACCGGACGCGCGCGGGTCGCGGCCGACGACGGCCACCGGACGGTGCCCGGCGAACGCACCGGCGTCGCCCAGGACGTGCGCCGCAGCGACGGACAGGTCCAGTGCCAGCTCGGCCGTGAGGTCCTTGTTGGCAAGACCACGTACGCCGTCGGTGCCGAAGATGCTCCCCATCGAGCCCCGATCCTTCCCTTCACCTGCACCAAATGCGGGTGCCCCGGCGCACGCAGGCGACCGGGGCACGACGCGGTGGCCGCAGCACGCGGCCGACGGTCAGCGCTTGCTGTTGTCCTCGGCCTTCGGCCTCGTCCACAGCTGCGCGCTTCGCGTGTCGCACGCGAGCGAGCTCGCGCTCGCACGCTCAGCGCTTGCTGTACTGGGGCGCCTTGCGGGCCTTCTTGAGGCCGTACTTCTTGCGCTCCTTGACCCGGGGGTCACGGGTGAGGAAGCCGGCCCGCTTGAGCGACGGACGGTTGCCCTCGGCGTCGATGCCGTTGAGCGCCCGGGCGATCGCGAGGCGCAGCGCGCCCGCCTGCCCGGAGACACCGCCGCCGTGGATACGGGCGATGACGTCGAACCGGTCCTCGGCACCGAGGGTCACGAAGGGCTCGTTGACCAGCTGCTGGTGCACCTTGTTCGGGAAGTACTGGTCCAGCGGGCGGCCGTTGACCGTCCACTGGCCGGTGCCGGGCACGAGACGCACTCGGGCGATGGCCTGCTTGCGGCGACCGGTCGCGGCACCTGGCGCGGTCACGATCTCGCGCGGGGTCGCCGACGTGAACGACTCGGTGGACTCCGAGGTGAAGCTCTCGGGAACCTCGTCGGTGTCGACTGTCTCAGTGGTGGTCTCGGCCACGGTGTCTCTCGGTCTCTCTCGTCTGTCGGTCAGGCGGGCTTGTGCCGTCAGCAGGGACTACTGCGCGACCTGGGTGATCTGGAACGGCTCCGGGGACTGGGCCTGGTGCGGGTGCTCCGGGCCGGCGTACACCTTGAGCTTCTTGAGCATGGTCCGGCCGAGGCTGTTGTGCGGCAGCATGCCCTTGATCGCCTTCTCGACCGCCTTTTCCGGGTGACGCTCGAGCAGCTCGGAGTACGGCGTGGCCCGCAGGCCGCCGGGATAGCCCGAGTGGCGGTAGGCCATCTTGGACTCACGCTTGTTGCCGGTCAGGGCCACCTTGTCAGCGTTGATCACGATGACGAAGTCGCCGGTGTCGACGTGCGGCGCGTAGATCGGCTTGTGCTTGCCGCGCAGGAGCGTGGCCGCCTGGGTGGCGAGCCGGCCGAGGACGACGTCGGT
>DASVBQ010000234.1:0-4924 GCA_036375795.1 Actinomycetes bacterium | reverse complement strand
GCTGCTGCGGGACTGGGACCTGCGCCAGACCGAGGACTCGGCCGGCGCTGCGTACTTCAACGCGGTGTGGCGGCACCTGCTGCGGCACACGTTCGCCGACGAGCTGCCCCGCCCCGAGAGGGCGGACGGCGGATCGCGCTGGATGCTCGTCGTGACCCGGCTGCTCGACGAGCCGGGCAGCGGGTGGTGGGACGACGTGCGCACCGACCAGGTCGAGGACCGTGACGCGGTCGTGGTGGCCTCGATGCGGTCGGCGTACGACGAGCTGCGGGACCGTCTCGGCGACGCGCCGGCGGACTGGCGCTGGGGCGAGCTGCACGCGCTGCCGCTGGAGAGCCCGAGCTTCGGCCAGTCCGGGATCGCGCCCGTGGAGTGGTTGGTCAACCGCGGACCGGTCGACGTGAGCGGGGGCGAGGCAACCGTCGACGCGACGGGGTGGACGGCGCGGCATGGGTACGAGACCGACTGGGTGCCCTCGATGCGGATGGTCGTCGACCTGGCCGACCCCGACGCGTCGCGGTGGGTGAACCTGACCGGAGCGAGCGGTCACGCGTTCCATCGCAACTACACCGACCAGACCGAGCTGTGGCAGCACGGCCGGACGACGGCCTGGCGGTTCAGCCGGTCCGCGGTGCGGGCGTCCTCGCGGGACACGCTGGTCCTGCAGCCCGTGGGCTGATCATCTTCGTGTACGTCAAGCGTTCACCGAGCGCGGAAACTTCTTGTGGACAAAGGATTTCCCGGTGACGGTTGTGTCCGACCCTGGCCGTAGCGTGCGGTCATGGAGCTCTCGACCGGCGCCGCGTCCGCGGTCGTGGACCGGGTGGCCACGGCCGCCCAGGAGCTGGTCGCGGCGGTGCGGGCGGGGGCGGTGGCCGGCGCGCAGGCCGAGGAGCTGGCGGGGCTGCTGGGTGAGGTGCGGCGGGTCCAGGCCCGGCTGGAGTGGGTGGCGCTGGCGGTGGTGCGCGAGGTGGACGTGTCCGGGGCGCACCGCGGCGACGGGGCGTTGACTCCGCCGGCGTGGCTGCGGCAGCGGGCCCGGCTGACGCCGTCCGAGGCCGGCGCCGCGGTTCGCACCGCTCGCGCCCTGGGGTCGGGTTCGCTCGCCGCGACATCGGCCGCGTTGGCCGGTGGGGAGATCGACCCGGCGCACGCCCGGCTGATCGCCCGCGACGCGGTCGACGCCCCGGCGGGGGCCGTCGGGCTGATCGAACCGCTCGCGCTGGCCGCGGCCCGCGACGCCGACCCGAGCACCGTGGCCGCGGTGATGGCCGGGTTCCGGCACGCCCTGGACCCCGACGCCGCCGACGCCGCCGCGGTCCGCCGCTACGAGCAGCGCGGGCTGTCCGCAGCCACCACCCTGGACGGGATGGTCGCCGGCCGGTTCCTGCTCGACCCCGTGGTCGGCTCCGCGCTGCTGACCGCGTTGGACGCGGCCGGGCCGTTGCGGACCGGCGAGACCCGCACCGCCCCGCAGCGGCGCGCCGACGCTTTGGGCGACATCGTGCGCCACTTCCTGGGCAGAGCCGACGCGCCGCGCACCGCCGGCGCCCACCCGCACGTCATCGTCACCACCGGCGCCGGCACCGGCACCGGCACCGGCACGGGCACCCGAGCGCCCTCCGGTGGGTCCCGGCTGTCCTGGGTCGGGCTGGTCCCCGACGCCACCGCCGAGCGGGTCGCCTGCGACGCCCAGGTCACGATCGTCGGGGTGGACACCGACGGGGCGGCCCGCGACCTGTCCCGGCACCGCCGGTTCTTCACCTGGACCCAGCGGCTGGCGATGATCGCCCGCGACGGCGACCACTGCGTGTGGCCCTGGTGCCAGCGTCCGATCCGCTGGACCGACGGACACCACCTGATCCCGGTCGGTCAGGGCGGGCGGACCACCGTCGCCAACGGCGCGCTGCCCTGCGAAGGGCACCACCTGATGCTCCACGAGGGCGGTTGGACCCTGCACCGGCTCCGCGACGGCCGCTACCGGGCCCACCACGGCGACGGCCGGGTCATCGGCCCCGAACCCCACCGACGACCCCGCGGCCTACGACCCCCACCGCGGCGCCGAGAGTGAACAAGACCGAGCACGAGATCCCTCGGAGCACGGCGTGGCGCGATAGTGGAGTCGTGACCGGTTCCTGCTGCCCTCGTGGGTGCGACCAGATGTTCACGCGCCGGTTCGCCCGCCACGTCGCGAAGCGGTACCGCAAGCGCGGACTGGATCGAACCGCCCGCCGGATGGTCGACTTCCTCGACCGCCGCGGGCTCGAGGGCAAGACCGTCATGGAGATCGGGGGCGGGGTCGGCGAGATCCAGATCGAGCTGGTCAAGCGCGGCGCCGCGAGCGCGACCAGCTACGAGCTGTCGTCGGCCTACGACGCCGAGGCGGAGCGGTTGGCCCGCGACGCCGGGCTGACCGGGCGGCTGCACCGGCGGCTGCAGGACGTCGCGGTGGACGCCGAGGGCGTCGACGCTGCCGATGTCGTCGTGCTGCACCGGGTCGTGTGCTGCTACCCCGACTACGAGCGCCTGCTCGGCGCCGCCGCCGACCTCGCGCGGGACGCGCTGGTGTTCAGCCACCCGCCGCGCAACCTGGTCTCCCGGATGATCCTCGGCGGACAGAACCTGCTGTTCCGGCTGGGAGGCAGGGAGTTCCGCACGTTCGCGCACCCACCGGATGCGATGCGTGAGGTGCTCCGCCGTCACGGCCTGCGGCCGACGTACGCCCATCGCGGCCCGGTCTGGCAGGTCGTCGGGGCGCAGCGCTGACGGTTTCTCCGAAGCTCGCAAAAGGTCTGCGCGGGCATTGACGGGATGAGTGCTCGGGACGAGATTCGGTCACGAGCGCCCGGACTGGCGGGCAACGGGGTCTGCCACAGGTGGTGCACCGAGGGGGCAGAGATGCACGTCCGATCTCCTGTCGTAGCAGTCCTGGCACTCGGGGTCGTCGCCGCCTTGGCAGCGCCGGCGCAGGGCCGGGACCGACCGTTCTCCACGGCCAAGATGACCGTCCGACCCGAGATCGGAGCCACCGCGGGCGCCGAGACCGGCGGGTCGGGCCAGTACAGCAAGGTGCAGATCGAGAGGTACCGGTGCACCGTGGCGGCCGGCGCCGCGTACGGCTCGCCGACCAGCGCGATGGACATCTCGTGCAACGACACGCAGCCCTACCGCCAGGACTTCAACCCCGACAACGAGATCGCGATCGTCGCGAACCCCAAGGTGCCCACCCACCTGCTGGCCGGGTCGAACGACTACTTCTACCGCTTCAACAACGCCACCGGAGCCCGCCAGGCGCTCGTGCCCACCGGGTTCTTCACCTCGTTCGACGGAGGGGCCAGCTGGGTCGACGGGCAGATCCCGATGCGCTCGGGGAACGGCGCAGGCGACCCGTCGCCGGCATTCAACGCAAAGCTGTCCGGGGCCACCGCGGACACCGGCTGGGCGATGATGGCCCAGCTGGAGAACACCGGCGGCCAGGGTGGGCCGTTCGTCTCGCAAGGCGACGTCTCGGTGAGCCACTCCCGCGACGGCGGCATCACCTGGAGCGAGCCGGTCACGGTGTTCCAGGGCAAGGGCGCCGGCATCGGTCCGGCCAACCGAGCGGTGTTCTACGACAAGGAGTGGCTCACGGTCGACAACAACCCGGAGTCCCCGTTCTACGGCCGGGCCTACCTGACGACCTCCCGCTTCCTGAACGGGCTCCAAGGGTCGTACGCCGAGTCGCCGATCTGGCTGTCGTACTCAGACGACGGCGGGCTCACCTGGTCCAGGCCGCAGGAGATATCCGGGTCGCATCCGCTGTGCACCCAGCAGTCCAGCGGACTGGTCGGTGAGTGCGACGAGGACCAGTTCTCCATCCCGGAGGTCGGTCCGGACGGCAGCGTGGTCGTGCACTTCCAGAACAACAACATCGATGCTGACTGGGAGACGCCGGGGGAGTTCGAGAACACCGTTCTGGTCGTCAAGTCCACGGACGGCGGAGAGTCCTGGAGCGACCCGTTCCTGGTCGCGCACATCGAGGACGGCTACGCCGACACGCCCTGGTCGGTCATCTTCCGACAGACCGTAACGGGCCATCAGATCCGCTGGACGTCCGCGGGAAACATCACCTCTGACCCGACGGATGCGGACCACTGGGTGGTGGTCTACAACGACAACCACGCCGGCACGCACGACAACGCGCCAGCCAGCTGCCTGGACGCCATCCCCGGCACGGCGCCGGACTACAACCCCTGCGGGGCGGCGACGGACACCAACATCTACATGGCGGAGACCTGGGACGGCGGCGCGACGTGGGTGCCGCGTATCCCGCTGGACACGGCAGCGGGCAACCAGTGGTTCCCGTGGGCGGACTTCCGCGCCGACGGGTCACTGGCGGTGGCCTACGACTCCAACGAGAACGTCGCCGACCCGGGCAACGACCGGGACGACACGTTCAACCACGTGCTGCTCACGGTGGCGCCGCGTACCGCTGCCGGCGGTGCAGCGGTCGTGTCCAGCCGCGAGGTCCTCACTCCCGGCGGGACGGGTCGCCAGCCCACCGAGCAGATCGACATCTCGGTGACGCACTGGTCCGGGCAGTACGTGCCCGAGGCAGCCTGGCCGCGGGTCTGTGGCCCGGACGGCTACACCGACCCGCCGGTGGCCGACGCCGAGGGCAAGGACTGCAACGTGTTCCACGGTGACTACACCGGGGTGGCAGTCGGATCCGACGACCACATCAACGTTGTCTGGACCGGCCTCAACCGGCCGGCGGTCTCGCCGCAGGTCGACCCGTATACGGGTGAGCCGCACGACGGCTTCGCCCAGGACGCGATGTTCGCCCGCCGCTAGGCCAGGCTGCGAGGCCCGGGCGCAGCCGGCGCCCGGGCCCCGCAGCGCTCACCCCTCCGTCAGGAAGGACTGCAGGTCCTCGGCGACCTGC
>DASVBQ010000229.1:0-11226 GCA_036375795.1 Actinomycetes bacterium | reverse complement strand
CGAGCATCCCGCGCGAGCAGGCCACGGCCCCGCTGGTCGACGTCGCCACGGCGCTGGAGCGCTCGGTTCCCCGGGTCTGAACCGCCCGGCGGAGCCCCGCGGACGCACCGGACCCTCGGCCGCACCGGACCCTCGGCCGCGTAGTGCCCTGCCGCAGACCTCTGCCGCAAGGCAGGACACACCTAGGGCACCCGGCCGCGCGTACTGCGCTGCCGCAGACCTCTGCCGCAAGGCATGACACCCAGGGCACCGGGCCGCGCGTACTGCCCTGCCGCGGACTTCTGCGGCAGGGCACTACGTCAGCGCGTGGCCGCTCCCCGCCGGTCTCAGCCCGGGCCGAGCCGCTAGGCACGGGCCATCGTGCACCAGGCCGAGGCGGCCACCTCGAACGGCGCCGGCGGCAGCAGCTGGGCGCATCGAGCCCGCAGGAGGTCGCGCCTCCCCGCGTCCAGCGTCCCGAGGTACGCGCCCGCCGGCCCGACACCGAGCGTGAACGGCTCCCACCACGAGGCGAACGTGGCGAACCCGACCCGGACGGTCAGCGTCGTCGCCTCGATCCGTTCCAGGCCTGCTGCTCGGCACAGCTCGGCCAGGTGCCCCGCCCGGGCACCGGCGAGTCCCGACTCGTCACGCGCGTCGGGGTCCGTGTCGTGCACGCCTCGCCAGAACAGCGAGAGGGGACCGCTGCCCCCGGCGTGGTCCCAGACACACGCGCCGACCACTCCGCCGGGGCGGGTGACCCGGGCCATCTCGGTCAACCCGGAGACAGGGTCGGTCATGAAGTGCACGACGAGCTGGGCGAGCGCGGCGTCGAAGCTGTCGTCAGGAAAGGGAAGCTGCTCGGCAACGCCGGTCTGCACGTCGATCCCCGGGAAGCGAGTGCGCATCGCCGCGACGAACGAGGCCGACGGGTCGATCGCCGACACGGCCTCGGTGCCCAGCCGCTGCACCAGCTGCGCGGTCAGCGCTCCGGGCCCGCAGCCGACGTCCAGCGCCCGCTGGCCCGCCCGCACACCGGCCAGCCTGGCGAACTGCACCGCCAGCGGCTCTGAGAACCGACCCATGAAGCGGGCGTACGCGTCGGCGGTGACGTCGAAGGTCACCACGCGAACCTACGCCGCGCGTCTCCCCCGGTCAGCGCAGGCCGGTGGGCTTGCGCAGTGCGGTCTGGACGAGCCGGTCCACGAGCGCCGGGTAGTCCAGGCCGGTCGCCTTCCACATCAGCGGGAACATGGAGACCGGCGTGAAGCCCGGCATCGTGTTGACCTCGTTGACCAGCACGGTCCCGTCGCGGCCCACGAAGAAGTCGACCCGCGCGAGCCCCTCGCAGGACATGGCGTCGAACGCCCGGCACGCCATGGCCCGGACCTCGTCCGCGACCTCGCCCGGGAGGTCGGCCGGGACGACCAGCTCGGTCCCCTCGTCGGGGAGGTACTTCGCGGCGAAGTCGTAGAACTCGTGGTCGCCGCCGACGATCACCTCGGCGGGGACACTGGCCTCCGGCATCCCGCCGTCGAGCCCCTCCAGCACGCCGCACTCGATCTCGCGACCTTCGACCGCCGCCTCGACGACGACCCGTGGATCGTGCGCGCGCGCCCCGTCCACCGCGGCATCCAGTCCCCCGGGTCCAGACACCTTGGTGATGCCCACGCTGGACCCCGCCCGGGCCGGTTTCACGAACACGGGAAAGCCCAGCGCGGCCACCGTCTCCCGCACCGCCGCCTTGTCGGTGGCCCAGTCGCGCGGCGTGATGACGGCGTACGGCCCGACCGGCAGACCCGCTGCCTTGAGCAGCGCCTTCATGTGGCCCTTGTCCATCGCCGCGGCCGAGGCGAAGACCCCTGAACCGACGTAGGGCACGCCGGCCAGCTCGAGCAGGCCCTGCAGCGTGCCGTCCTCGCCGTAGGGACCGTGCAACAGCGGCAGGACGACGTCGACCTCGCCGAGCTCCTGCGGGACCTTGCCCGGCTCCCGCACGGTGAGGCCACGGTGGGTCGGGTCGCCGGAGAGCACCACGGCGGCCGCCCCGGACTCCTCGACCTCCGGGAGACGGCCACCGGTGACCGCAAGCTTCTCGGGCTGGTCCGCGGCGAGCACCCAGCGGCCCTCGCGGGAGATGCCGATCGGCACGACGTCGTAGCGGTCGCGGTCGACCGCGGCGAGCACACTCCCGGCCGACACGCAAGACACCCCGTGCTCGGTGCTGCGGCCACCGAAGACGACGGCGATGCGGATGCGGGAGCGCTGCTCCATTGGGTCGGTCATCGCGGACGACCCTACCGAGGCCCGTCTGGACCGGAATACTCGCAGACATGACGGACTCATCGGAGCGCCGGCCGGGGTCAACTGGCCGGGCCGAGCGCGGCCAGCTCGCGCCGGCCACCGTCGCCGTCTCGGCCGGTCGCCCGCCCCGGCGCCCGGACGGCCCGATGAACCCGCCGATCGTGATGGCCTCGACGTACCACGCAGGTGGTGACGTCGGGTACGGCCGCTACGGCAACCCCACCTGGGAGATGCTCGAGACCGCGGTCGGGGCGCTCGAGGGCGGGGTTGCGACCTCCTTCGCCTCCGGCATGGCGGCCGTCGCAGCGGTGCTCGACCTGGTGCCCGACGGCGGCACCGTGGTGACCGCGCCGGGCTCGTACTACGGGACGCTCTCGCTGCTCGACCGGCTCGAGAAGCGCGGTCGGATCCAGGTGCGGCGGGTGGACCTGACCGACCTCGCCACCACCGCGGACGCCCTGCGGGGGGCTGACCTGTGCTGGGCCGAGACGCCCACCAACCCGCTGCTGCGGCTGGTCGACGTCGAGGCGCTCGCCGAGCAGGCACGCGCGGCGGGTGCGGTGCTCGCGGTGGACAGCACGTTCGCGACGCCGATCCTCCAGCAGCCGCTGGAGGCCGGGGCGGACGTCGTGATGCACAGCGCGACGAAGTACCTGTCGGGTCACTCGGACCTGCTGCTCGGGATCGCGGTGGCCCGCGACGTGGACGTCGCCGACCGCCTGGTGGAGGTCCGCAGCGGCCAGGGTGCGGTGCCGGGCACGGTCGAGGCGTGGCTCACCCTGCGCGGCCTGCGGACCCTGCACCTACGGGTCGAGCGGGCGCAGGCCAACGCGACAGAGCTCGCCGAGCGGCTGGCCGGGCACCCGGCCGTGGCCCGCGTGCACTACCCGGGACTCGGTGCCATGGTCAGCATCGAGCTGCGCGGTGACGTGGCGGCGGCCGACGCGGTGCCCGCGTCGACCGGTCTGTGGGTGCACGCCACGAGCCTCGGCGGTGTCGAGTCCAGCCTGGAACGGCGGCGCCGGTGGCCCGGCGAGAGCCCGGACGTTCCCGAGACGCTGCTGCGTCTCTCGGTCGGGATCGAGGACGTCGACGACCTGTGGGCCGACCTGTCCGGGGCCCTCGACAGCGCACGGGCGACGGACGGCTCCGGCTAGCCGGCCGGGAGGTCGAGGACGAAGCGGGCGGCCAACGAGCCGGTGACGTCGGCCCGGTAGGCCGCGGACGAGCGCACGTCGTCGAGAGGGTGCACCGCGGCCGTCGCCGCACTGCGGACCTCGGCCGCCAGCGCCCGTGTCGGCGGCCTGCCCTCGACGAGCGCTTCCACGTCGGTCAGCCGCAGCGGCCGGTCGGCGACACCGCCCACGGCCAGCCGCACTCCGACGACCCGCCCGGCCACCAGCCTGGCCGCACCCGCGAAGGCGACCTTGCTGATCGACTGCGCGGCCCGGGTGCCGACCTTGCGCCAGCGCTGCACCGTGCCCGGCTCCGGCACCGGCACGACGACGGCGAGGACGAGCTCGTCCGGCCCCGCTGCCGTGGTGCGGTAGCCGGTACAGAACTCCGAGTACGGCACGAGCCGGGTGCCGCGCACGGACCCGAGAAGGATGGCCGCGTCCAGGGCGAGCAGCGGCGGCAACAGGTCCCCGACCGGCGACGAGGTCATCACGTTGCCGCCGACGGTGCCGCGCTCGCGGATCTGCACGGACCCGACCTCGGCCGCCGCCGCGTGCACCGAGGGGAGAGTCTCGCGCACGAGCGTCTCGGCGAGCAGGTCGGCGTACGTCGTCACGGCGCCGAGCCGCAGCAGGTCACCGTCGCGGGTCACGCCCCTCAGCGCGGCGAGCCCGAAGAGGTCGATGACGCCGGGCGGCGCGGCCCGGCGCTGGACGTCGACCATCACATCGGTGCCGCCGGCCAGCACCAGCCAGTCGGGGTGGTCGGCGCGGGCCCGCAGCGCCTCGTCGAGGCTGGCGACCCGCAGGTAGGCAGTGGCCGGCGGGGCGACGGCTGGCGAGCTCATGGCCGTGCCCCAACCGCGACGGCCTCGACGACGGCGTCGACCACCTGCTGGTAGCCGGTGCACCGGCAGAGGTTGCCCGCCAGCAGCTCGCGGACGCGCTCCCGGGAGGCGCCCGGCTCCCGCGCGGCCGCAGCGGAGGCACTCATCACGATGCCCGGTATGCAGCTGCCGCACTGGACGCTGCCGTGATCCAGCAACGCCTGCTGTACGGCGCCGGGCACCCCGTCGCGGGCCAGGCCCTCGACGGTCGTGACGGTGTGGCCGCCGGCCTGTGCTGCCGGCACCAGGCAGCTCATGACCGGCGCGCCGTCGAGGAGCACCGTGCAGGCGCCGCACTCACCCTCGGCGCAGCCCTCCTTGACGCCGGTGAGCCCGAGGTTTCGCAGCACGGCCAGCAGCGGCTCGAGCGGCGCCGCGTCGACCACGGCGAGGACGCCGTTGACCTCGACCTCGACCCTCATGCGCGCCTCCAGCCGGTGCGACCCCGCGCCCGATGGATGGCCTCGGGCAGCAGGGGCACCTCGTCGATGGGGACACCGAGCGCGTCCTCGACCGCGTTGGCCACTGCCGCCGCCGTCGCGTCCAGCGGCAGCTCGCCGAGACCCTTCGCGCCGCCGGCCGGCCCGTCGGCGTAGGGCACCTCGACGACGATCACCTCCACGTCGGGTGCGTCGAGGGCGGTGGGGACGGCGTACGTGCTGAGCCTGTCGTTGACGATCCGGCCCTCGTCCTCGACCACGTGCTCCAGCAGGGCCCAGCCCATTCCCTGGACCGTCCCGCCGGCGACCTGCCCGACCACGCCGACCGGGTGCACGGCCCGCCCGACGTCGACGACGTGGACGCACCGCTCGACGGTCACCTCGGAGGTGTCCGTGTCGACCGCGACGTCGACGGCGATCGCCGACCAGGCGTACGTCGGGTAGGCATCCCCGGTCAGGGTGTCCTGATCCCACGCAACGTTCCCCGGCAGGGCGAACGCCTCGGTCACCGTCGGCGGGTCACCCCCCGACGCCCTGGCCGCAGCGACCGCTGCCAGGTCGTGGCCGGCAAGCCCCAGCCCGTCGGCCCAGGCCCGAAGGTCGTCGCGGAGCCTGGCTGCCGCCCGTTCGACGATGCGGCCGACGATCAGCGTTGTCCGCGACGCCACCGTGGGGCCGCTGTCCAGGGTGCGGGTCGTCGACGGCAGCGGCACGTCGACGAGCTCCAGGTCGACTCCGAGCGCGTCGGCGGCGATCTGGGCGAGCACGGTCCGGGCCCCCTGGCCCATGTCGGTGCTGCTGACCAGCACCTCGAACCTGCCGTCGGCGGTCAGTGCGACGGTGCCCTGCCCGCCGAGAAGGGACTCCCCGTTACCGGTGAAGCCGGCACCGTGGAACCCGGCCGCGATGCCGCGCCCGCGACGGACCGCACCGGTGGCGAGCCGGCCGGTGTGCTCGGCCGGCCGCTGGACGGCCCGCGCCAGCGCGTCGAGCACCACGGGCAGCCCGGCGCTGTCGTCCAACGTGCCCTGCGTCGTGGTGGTGTCCCCGGGGCGCAACGTGTTCGCGCGCCGCAGGGCGAGCGGGTCGAGGCCGAGGGCACGGGCAGCCTTGGCGAGCTGGCGCTCCGCGGCGAACTGCGCCTGCGGCGCGCCGAAGCCGCGGAACGCGCCGCGTGGCACGTGGTTGGTCGCAACCGCCCGGCCGTGGACCCGGACCGCGGGCACGCGGTAGGGGCCGGTCGCGTGCAGGACCGCGCGCAGCAGCACCACCGGGCTCACCGTCGCGTATGCGCCCGCATCGATCACGACGTCGACGTCGGCCGCGACGATGCGTCCGTCCCGGGTGAGCCCGAGCCGGTGCCTGACCCGGGAGGGGTGGCGCTTCGTGGTGGCCGCGATGTCCTCGGACCGGTCGTAGACGATCCGGACCGGTCGGCCTGCCTTGCGGGCCAGCAGCGCAACGTGCGCCGCCAGCGTCGAGGGGAAGTCCTCCTTGCCGCCGAACCCGCCGCCGGTGGTCGCCTGGCTCACGTCGACCATGTCCGGGGGGAGGTCGAGCAGCGCGGTCAGGGCGCTGTGCACGTAGTAGGGGCACTGCAGCGAGCCGAGCACGTGCACCCTGCCGTCGTCGTCCCAGTGGGCCTGCATGCCCTGAGGCTCGACATAGAGGTGCTCTGCCGGGCCGGTTCGGTACTCGCCTTCGACGACGACTCCGGCGGCGGCGAGTGCCGCGTCCACCTCACCGTGCTCGACGTGCCACTCCTGCACGACGTTGCCACCGTCGGCCACCTCGACGAGGCCCGCCAGCGAGTCCTCGATCGTGAGCACGGCCGGGAGCGGCTCGACGTCGGGGTGAACGTGCGCGGCGGCCTCGTGTGCCGCCGCCGAACTGGGCGCCGCGACCAGCGCGATGGCCTCTCCGACGTGGCGCACCGTGCCCCCGACCGGCACCAGTGCCTGCTGGTCGTCGCGGTGCAACCTGATGCAGTTGAGGCCCGGGATGTCGTCGGCGGTCACCACCGTGACGCCGGACCAGTCGAACGCGGGGTCGAACCGGATGCCGCGCAGCCGGCCGTGCGGGACAGCGCTGCGGACCGTGGCGCCGCACAGATGTTCGCCGGGAAGGTCCGCGACGTACCTCGCGGCGCCCAGCACCTTCTCGAGCGCGTCGACGCGCCGAACCGACGTGCCCGCCACCGGAGCGTGCGCGGTGATGGTCCTCGAGCCCGTCAGGGTGCCGGCCACGCGCGCCTCCCGCCCGGGGCCCCGCAGCCGACGACCGGCGCAGCCGAGCCTCTCTCCCGACGGTAGGCACGGCCCGTGCGGCGGGCACGGGCCGAAGGTCCCGGGTCGTCCGGATCCCGGCTAGTCCGCCTCGGCCTTCGTCGTGCGGCTCATGATGCGCCGGACGATCTCGGCCGGCGGCAGACCGTCGTGCACCGCTGCGACGACGTGCTCGACGATCGGCATGTCCACGTGGTGCTCACGCGCCAGCGCGAGGATCGACTCCGCGGACTTCACCCCCTCGGCCACCTGTGACGTGGAGGCCACGATCTCCTCGACCGTCATCCCGCGACCGAGCTTCTCGCCGAACGTGCGGTTGCGGGACAGCGGCGACAAGCAGGTCGCCACGAGGTCACCGACCCCGGCCAGGCCGGCGAACGTCGCGGCGTCGGCCCCGAGCGCCAGGCCCAGTCGGGTGATCTCGGCCAGCCCGCGCGTGACGATCGAGGCCTGGGAGTTGTCGCCCATCCCCATGCCCTTGGCCATGCCTACTGCCAGGGCGATGACGTTCTTCACGGCCCCGCCGAGCTCGACGCCGACGACGTCGGTGTTGGTGTAGGGCCGGAAGTACGGCGTGTGGCAGACCTGCTGCAGCTTCTCGGCGACGGCCTCGTCGGCGCAGGCCACCACCGTCGCAGCCGGCTGGCGCTGTGCGATCTCCCGGGCGAGGTTGGGTCCGGACACCACCGCGATCCGCTCCGGTCCGACACCCGTCGTCTCGGCGATCACCTCGCTCATCCGGCGGCTGGTGCCGACCTCGATGCCCTTCATCAGGCTGACGAGGACGCAGCCCTCCGGCAGCAGCGGCGCCCACACCGCGAGGTTCTCGCGCAGCTTCTGCGACGGGACCGCGAGGACGACCACTTCGGCCCCGTCCAGTGCCTCGACCGGGTCGTTGGTCGCGCGGACGGCCGGCGGCAGCTCGATGCCGGGCAGGTAGTCGGGGTTCTGGTGTGTTCGGTTGATCGACTCCACCAGCTCCGGACGCCGACCCCACAGCATGACCTCGGCGCCCGCGTCGGCCAGCACCATCGAGAACGCGGTGCCCCACGACCCGCTGCCCAGCACCGCCACTCGAGTCATGCCGTCCTCCTGTCGACGCCGCCGCCGCGGCGCGGGTCGCCGGTGCTCGGCAGGCCGGCCTTCCTCGGGTCGAAGCGTACGGCCGGTGCCTGCTCGCCGCGGATCTGCTCCAGCAGCAAGGTGATGGCCGTCATGATCCGCTCGGTCACCTCGTGCAGCAGCTCGGCGTCGATCGGCCGCCCTGCGACGTCGGAGAGGTCGACCGGCGGGCCGGCCCAGACATGCATGGTGCGGCGGGGAAACAGGTGCGGCCGCTTGGCGTACGGCGCAAGCACGTCCTGCGGCCCCCACTGCGCGACCGGGATGACCGGGGCACCGGTCTCCAGGGCGACCCGGGCAGCACCCGTCTTGCCACGCATCGGCCACAGGCCCGGCTCGCGGGTGATCGTCGCCTCGGGGTAGATCGCGACGAGCTCGCCCTTCCGAACGGCCTCGACCGCGGCGGAGAACGAGTTGGCCGCTTCACCCGACTCACGGTAGACCGGGATCTGCTTGGCGCCACGCACGACGTTGCGGACGAAGAAGACGTGGAACAGAGCGTCCTTGGCGAGGAACCGGGGCAGCCGTCCGGCGTCGTAGAGGAAGTGCGCGAACGCGATCGGGTCGAAGTGGGAGACGTGGTTGACCACGACCACGGCGCCGCCGTCCGGGATGTGCTCGACTCCCCGCCAGTCCCGTCGGGTCAGCAGCATCATCGGCGGGTGCAGCACCATGACGGCGAACCTGTACCAGAAGCCCTGCTTGCCGCGACGGCGGCGTAGCCGCGCCCGATCGTGTCCCACCCGCGTCCTCTCGTCCGTTGTGCCGCCAGTGTTCCGTCCGGCCGTCACGGTGTCGAGCACGGCTGGCAGGATCGCGACGTGTCCTCCGACGACGGGCGCTGGTGCCTGGTGGTGCCCGTCAAGCGGCTCGTGGTCGCCAAGACCCGCCTCGGCCCGCCGTACGACGACCTGCGCCGGGACCTGGCCCTGGCCTTCGCGCTCGACACCGTCGCGGCCGCGCTGGCCTCCTCGGCGGTCATCGCCGTCGTCGTGGTCACCGACGAGCCGGAGGCCGCCCGGCTGCTCGGTGCCGCAGGCGCGGACGTCGTCGGCGACGAGCCGGACGCCGGGCTCAACCCGGCCCTCGCCCACGGCGCGGCCGCCGCTGCCCGGGCGCACCCGGCTGCAGGTGTAGCTGCGCTGTCGTCGGACCTACCGGCGCTCCGGCCTGACGAGCTGTCCCGTGCACTGAGTCGCGCCGGGCAGCACCGGACAAGCTTTCTGCGCGACGCGGAGGGCAGCGGGACGACCCTCGTCGCGGCGCGTTGCCCGCCCGAGCTGCTGCCCGCTTTCGGTCCGGACTCGGCCCGCCGCCACGCGGATGCCGGGTTCCGGGAGATCACGGGTGACGACCTCGGCTCGGTGCGCCGGGACGTCGACACCGCCGCCGACCTCTCGGCCGCGCGCTCGCTCGGCCTGGGGCCGCATACGGCACGCGTGCTCGAGGCGCTGGGATAGGTTCTGTGGCCGTGCAGGCGACCGTGCGCAGCTTCGACGCCACGACCCGCGCGGGCAGCGTCCTGCTCGATGACGGCGTGGAGCTGCCCTACGACGCGACCGCCTTCGACGCCGGTGGCCTCCGGTTGCTCCGACCGGGCCAGCGGGTGCGCATCGAGGTCGCTGACGGACCCACCGGCCGTGAGGTCGTGTTCCTCACCGTGGCGACACTGCCTGACCCCCGGCGCCACTGACGCGCGGCACCGACAGCCGACGGCCCGGCAGCCCACGAGGGGCGGCCGGGCCGTCGGGTCGACCGGGGTCAGCGCTTGCGCGCAGGTGCCTTCTTGGCGGTGGTCTTCTTCGTCGTGGTCTTCTTCGCGGTCGTCTTCTTGGCCGCCGGCGCCTTCTTCGCGGTGGTCTTCTTGGCGGCCGCCTTCTTGGCCGGAGCCGGCCTGGCGGCCGTGCCGGTGGCCGTGCGGGCGGCGGAGGCCGCGGCCTTCGGCAGCTTCCTGGCGCCGCTGACGACGTCCTTGAAGCTCTGCCCGGCCTTGAACTTCGGCACGGAGGTCTTCTTGATCTTCACCGTCGCGCCGGTGCGCGGGTTGCGCCCGGTGCGCGCCGGACGCACGACCTTCTCGAAGACGCCGAAGCCGGTGATCGCCACCCGCTCGCCCGAAGCCACGGCGCGCGTGACGGTGTCGATCACGGCCTCGACCGCGTCGGTCGCGGCCTTCTTGCTACCGAGCTGGACGGACAGCTTGTCGATCAGCTGAGCCTTGTTCACGTGGAACCCCTTGAGGATGCGGAGGTCGAGCGATTACTCGATTCGAGAGGACGTTAGGCCCCAAAAGCAGGCGTGACAAACACCGAGGGCGCATTTTCCGTTGTGTCGCAACGGCTGCGACCCCTGCGGGTGGACGTCGTCAGGCCGTCGTGGGCAACCAGGTGGGGCGTCGCGACTCGAAGTCCGCGATGGCGTCGGCCTGCTGCAGGGTGAGGTCGACGTCGTCGAGCCCCTCCATCAACCGCCAGCGCGTGTAGTCGTCGATGTCGAACGGCACGCTCTCGGTACCCCAGGAAACCGTGCGTGTGCTCAGGTCGACGGTCACCTCGGTCGACGGGTCGGCCTCGACCGCTTCCCACAACCGCTCGACGTCGGGCATCGCGACCTGCGCCGTGACAAGGCCGCCCTTCCCGGCGTTCCCGCGGAAGATGTCGGCGAACCGTGGCGAGACCACGGCACGGAACCCGTGGTCGCGCAAGGCCCAGACCGCATGCTCGCGTGAGGAACCGGTGCCGAAGTCAGGACCTGCGACGAGGACAGTGGCACCCGCGCTCTCCGGCCGGTTGAGGACGAAGTCGGGGTCGCCGCGCCAGGCCGCGAACAGTCCGTCCTCGAAGCCCGACCGCGTCACCCGCTTGAGGTAGACGGCCGGGATGATCTGGTCGGTGTCGACGTCGGACCGGCGCAACGCGACGGCCCGTCCGGTGTGGCTGGTGACGGCTTCCATCGTCAGACCTCCGTCAGGTCGGCGGGGCTCGCCAGCCGTCCCACGACGGCGGTCGCGGCGGCGACGAGCGGCGAGACGAGG
>DASVBQ010000223.1:0-9715 GCA_036375795.1 Actinomycetes bacterium | reverse complement strand
CGAACTTGTCCTTCCTGGAGTCGTCGCGGGTGGACAGCTCGAGGTAGTAGTCGTCGAGGCCGAAGTCACGCAGCAGCCCCAGAACGAAGCCCAGCAGGTGCTTGATCTCGTCCGGCGCCTGCTCGGGGGTCACGTAGGAGTGCGAGTCGTCCATGGTCAGGCCGCGCACCCGAGTCAGGCCGTGCACGACACCGGACTTCTCGAACCGGTAGACCGAGCCGAGCTCGAACAGCCGCAGCGGCAGCTCGCGGTAGGACCGCCCGCGCGACCTGAAGATCAGGTTGTGCATCGGGCAGTTCATGGCCTTGAGGTAGTAGTGCGCGCCCTCCATCTCCATGGGCGGGAACATCGTCTCGGCGTAGTAGGGCAGGTGGCCGGACGTCTCGAACAACCCCTGCTTGGAGATGTGCGGGGTGCCGACGAACTGGAACCCCTCCTCGATGTGCCGCCGGCGGACGTAGTCCTCCATCTCGCGCTTGATCACCCCGCCTTTGGGGTGGAAGACGGCGAGGCCCGACCCGAGCTCGTCCGGGAAGGAGTAGAGGTCGAGCTCGGCTCCGAGCTTTCGGTGGTCGCGCTTCTCGGCCTCGGCGAGCCGCTGCTGGTAGTCCTTGAGCGCGTCGCGCGACTCCCACGCGGTCCCGTAGATGCGTTGCAGCTGCGGGTTCTTCTCGCTTCCGCGCCAGTAGGCCGCGGCGATCCGCGTCAGCTTGTACGCCGGGATGTGCCGAGTCGTGGGAACGTGCGGTCCCCGGCACAGGTCCTTCCAGGCGAGCGAGCCGTCCTTGCGGACGTTGTCGTAGATGGTCAGCTCGCCGGCGCCGACCTCTGCGGCGGCGCCCTCGGCCGCCCCGGCAGCGGCGGGGCCCTTGAGCCCGATCAGCTCGAGCTTGTACGGCTCGTCGGCGAGCTCGCCCCGTGCCTCGTCGTCGCTGACGACGCGTCGGGAGAAGGACTGGCCCTCCTTGATGATCTGCTGCATGCGCTTGTCGATCAGCGCGAGGTCGTCCGGGTGGAACGGGGTGGGCACGTCGAAGTCGTAGTAGAAGCCGTTCTCCACCGGAGGGCCGATGCCGAGCTTCGCCTCCGGGAAGAGCTCCTGCACCGCCTGCGCCATGACGTGCGCGGTCGAGTGCCGCAGGATCGCCCGGCCGTCCTCCGAGTCGATCGAGACCGGCTGGACCTCGTCGCCGGCCTGGACGACGTACGCCAGGTCCTTGAGCTCGTCGCCCACGCGAGCGGCGATCACGGACCGGTCACCGTCGAGCACCTCCGCCGCCGTCGTGCCGGCGGCGACGTCTCGCTCGCTGCCGTCGACGGTGATGCGCAGGTCAGACACGGGAGATCCCTTCGAGAGACGGGTGAAGCGGTCGCCAGCGATGCTATCGACCGGGCGGCACGGAGCTCGCCCGCGTTTCTCGTCGTGACCGCGGTGGGACTCAGTCCGCCGTGACGTCGTCGCCCCGCCGCAGGGTGCCCGCCGCCGCGACGTCCGCGTAGACGCCGAGGCAGTGGTCTGGTCGGCGGACGAAGGCGAGCTCGGCCGAGCCGACGCGCAGCGTGCGCCCCACCCAGTCCTGCTCCGACCCCGGGCCGGGCTCCAGGTCCAGCACGATGTTGGCGCGCGGCGCGGCGATGTCGCACGCGTCGCACTGCTCGGCGTGCGCCGCGTCGCTCATCGACAGCCGGGACACGACGTGCACCGGGGCGACGTCGACGAAGCCGGTGCCCGCGCGGTGCTCGAGCCGAAGCGGTCGCCCGAGCCAGGCGGACAGGGCGTCGGCGGCGTCAGTGACCCGGAGGCCGGGCGGCGCCCCGGGGACGTCGAGCCGCAGCTCGCCGTCGACCAGGTGCGGCACCACCTCGCGCAGCCTCGGCTCGTCGGCGGCGGTCACCGTCCTGCCGGTCGCGTCGACCACGGCCCACGAGCGGTCGCCGGCCAGCCCCCCGGGCTCGACCTGGGCGAGGTCGACCCGGCTGCCCGACATCGACTTCACGGGGAAGATCCAGAGCTCCCCGACCCGGGCGAGCGTCGTCATGGCGACAGCCTCATGAGGACACCCTCATCTGGTACAGCCCTCCCGAGTACGTCACGGCCCAGAGCTCTCTGCCTGCATCCTCGCCGAAGCTGGTCACGCCGTCGAGCCGCCCGGCGCTGACCCGGGTGGCGCCGTCCAGGTAGAAGATCCGCCCGGAGCCGAAGTCGCCGGCGACGTACCGGCCGCCCAGCAGCGAGGCGTAGCGCGACCCCCGGTACACGAAGCCCCCTGTGAGGGTGGTGCCGAAGCCGCGGCCGTAGACGGCCACCGGGTCCTGGTAGTCGGCGCCGGCCCGGCAGCGAGACTCGTCGTACGTGGCGAAGCCCTCCTTGCAGGACCACCCGAGGTTGCGCCCGCCCACGCCGGCCGGGATCCGGTCGACCTCCTCGAACGCGCTCTGGCCGACGTCGCCGAGCCACAGGTCCCCGGTGGCGTGATCGACCGAGAACCGCCAGGTGTTGCGCAGCCCGGTCGCCCAGATCGGTCCCCGCCCGGGGCGGGAGCCGGCGAACGGGTTGCCCGGGGGGACACAGTACGGACGCCCGCACGCCGCGCGTGCACCGAGGACCCGGATCCGCAGCAGCTTGCCCTGCAGCGACCCGCGGTCCTGGGCGTGGTCGAACGGGTCACCCGACCCGCCGCCGTCCCCGGTGGAGAGGAACAGCAGGCCGAAGGGCCCGAAGGCCAGCTGCCCGCCGTAGTGGTTGGTGAACCCGTCGGGGTGCGGCACCGTGATCACCCGACGGGCGGTGGAGGCCGCGACCCGGTTGGCGGTGGACGAGGGTGCCCGGAACCGGGCGACCCGCACGTCGTTGGACCGCGTCGTGTACGCGACCCACAGGATCGGGTGCGCGCGGTACCGCGGGTGGAAGGCGACGCTCAGCAGCCCGCCCTCGCCGTCGTCCCTGACCCGACCGCGGATGTCGAGGAACGGCTGCTTCAGGAGCCGACCCGCCCGGTAGACCCGGACCGTGCCGGACTTCTCGGCGACGAACAGCCGCCCCGTGCCGTCCCGTGCCGACGTGACGTGCGTCGGAGCATCCAGACCGCCGGCGCGCCTCGACCAGTCGATCGACACCGCCGCCCGGGCGGTCCCGGTGGGCAGGCCGGCGAGCGGGACGGCCAGCAGCATGGCGGCCAGGGCGCAGACCGTGCCACGGAGCCGGGTGATGGGCATGCGGGCCAGGCTAGAAGTGCTCCGGCGCCGGCGTCACGGACGCCGGATCGGGGTGGTGCTGGTGGGCGATACTGGGTTCGAACCAGTGACCTCCTCGGTGTGAACGAGGCGCTCTACCACTGAGCCAATCGCCCGCGCCGGACCGCACGTCACGTGCCCGGAACGAGGCGCAACCCTACCCGATCCCGCTCACAGCAGCGGCAGCCAGCCCGGCACGCCCTGCACCGCGACGTACGCCCACATCGCCCCGGCGATCAGCAGCAGCCCGACCATCCCGAGCGCCGCGCGGACGGCGAGGGACTGCCGGGCCACCCAGTGCGTCCAGGCCCGGAACTTGTCGCGACCGAAGTCGAGGAGCCGACCGGCCCAGGCGAACTCCGTCGAGAGCAGCGCGAGCCCGCCGAAGACGATCAGCCAGCCGGGCCCGGGCAGAGGAACCAGGATGAGTCCGCCGATGACGATGGCCCCGCCCAGGACGCCGATGACGACGCGATAGGTCAGCTCCAGCGAACGGTGCTTGCTGAAGAAGGCGCGGAAGGGGTGCCGCAGCGGCGGCTCGTCCGGCTGCACGTCCCGCGTCTCGACATCCCGTGTCGCGGCGTCACGGGGGTCCGGCACGACCGTCTCGTCCCGGTCCGCACCCACGTGACCACCTACGTCCCGCCGGTCGCTCACAACTCACCCCCTCTTGACCCGTCACACCTTACGGACTCCCTCGTTGTCCAGTCCGTATCGGTGGACGACCGGATGTCCGCCGATCGCGACCCGTCCCTTAGGTTTTCCGGCGGGTCGGGGAGGGGAACCTCCCGGACGTCCCACGGGGCACGGACAGACGCAGCAAGGAGCGAGCGGATGAACGGTTGGGTGCCGACAACGGTGACGCGCGAGCTGACCGTTCAGCTTGTGGCCCCCGGGGACGGCAACATCACGCTCCCCGTGGTCCTCCACTACGACGTGGCGGACCCCTATGCCGTGCACGCCACCTTCCGCACCGGACAGGCGGAGGGAGTCTCGTGGGTGTTCGCCCGCGAGCTGCTCACCCTCGGCGTGCACCGCCCGTCCGGCGACGGCGACGTTCGCGTCTGGCCGTCCTGGAGTGCCGGAGCCGAGGTCATCTTCATCGGCCTCACCTCGCCCGACGGCGAGGCCCTGCTCCAGGCCCCCACCCGCGACCTCGTCGACTTCCTCGGCCGCACCTACGCGCTGTGCGCGCAGGGCCAGGAGGAGGACCACCTCGACGTGGACGGCGCCATCGAGGCGTTGCTCGCCTCCTAGCTCGCCTCCGCGACCGGCCCTTACCCGCCGAGCACCCGCGACCAGCCTGCCGGCCGGTTGCGCGGACGGCTCAGCTGGTGACCAAGGCCCCGCCGACGACGGTGTGTGCGACGGCGCGGCCCCCGAGGTGCGCCACGACGTCGGCCTCGTGCTCGGCCGCGAGCACGGCGAGGTCGCCGTGCGCGCCGACGCCGAGGTGGCCGACGTCGGCGCGGCGCAGCGAGTGCGCGGCCCCGAGGGTCGCCGCCCGGAATGCCTCGTCGACGGACAACCCCATCGCCAGGCAGGCCAGCTGGATCGCGTACGGCATGGACTCGCACCACGACGTGCCCGGGTTGCAGTCGGTGGCCAGCGCGAGCTCGACGCCGGCCTCGCGCAGGACCGTCGCGTGACCCCAGGCCTGCGAGCGCAGCGACAGCGTCACGGTGGGCAGCAGCACGCCGACGACTCCGGCGGCCGCCATCGCCCGGGCGTCCTCGGCGCTGACGTGCTCGAGGTGGTCGGCGCTGGCGCACCGGAGCTCGGCAGCCAGCCCGGCTGCCCCGGTACGGGCGATCTCCTCGGCGTGCAGGCGCAGCCCCATCCCGTGGTCCCGGGCAGCCCTGAGGATGCGGCGAGCCTCGTCCACCGTGAAGACGCCCTGGTCGCAGAACACGTCGCACCACCGCGCACCGGCCGCGGCGGCAGCCGGCACGGTGGCGACGACCTCGTCGATGTAGTCGGCCCGGTCACGCCCCGCCGGCACCACGTGCGCGCCGAGGTAGGTCGCCTCGAGCCGGACCGGCGTGCGGGCCTGCAGGTCGGCGACCAGCCGGAGCAGCCGCAGCTCGGCGTCGGCGGACAGCCCGTACCCGCTCTTGACCTCCATCGTCGTGGTCCCGTCGGCGAGGGCGCGCGCGGCCCGCCCGGCGGCCAGGTCCAGCAGCTCGTCGTCGGTGGCAGCCGCGGTGGCCTCGACGGTGGTGCGGATGCCACCCCCGTCGTACGCCGTGCCGGCCAGCCGGGCGACGAACTCCTCGCGACGGACCCCTGCGTAGACCAGATGGGTGTGCGCGTCGACGAACCCGGGCACGACGCAGGCCCCTCCGGCGTCGAGCTGTTGTTCTGGCGCATCGGCGGGCAGTGCCTGCACGGGCCCGGTCCAGGCCACCCGGCCGTCCCGGACGACCACAGCGGCGTCGCTCTGCGGGTCGCCGGTCATCGTGAGCAGCCGTCCGATCCCACGGACCGTGAGGTTCATACCGCGATCCTGCCTGCCCGCCGTGCCCGGCTCTCGCGCCGGGCGGCGGTGGCCGCGACCACACCGCCCAGGACGATCGCGCAGCCGAGCAGCTGCACCGGCGACGGCCGCTCGTCGAGGACCGCCGCCGAGAGTCCGACGGAGGCGACCGGCTGCAGCAGCAGGATCACCGAGGTCAGGGCGGCGGGCACCCGGGGCAAGGACACCGCGATGAGCAGCCAGCCGACCACCTGCGAGGTGATGGCCAGCGCGAAAAGCCAGCCGTGCGCCGGCCAGGACGGTGCGAGGTCGACGCCCCCGGCCACCGGACCCATCGCGGCCGACAGCACCGCAGCGACCAGGGTCGCGTCGAAGAGCGGACCGGCGCTGCGCCGCAGGTCGCGTGACCCCTCGCGGAGCAGCAGCAGGAACCCCGCGTACGCGATGGACGTGCCGATGCCGAAGACGACGCCCATCGCCGGGTCGTCGCCGTACGCCCCCGATCCCACGACCCCGGAGATGAGCACGACGCCAAGCAGGACAACCGGCACCGCCGCGACCAGCCGGGCGCTGGGCCGCTCGTGCAGCAGCCACCAGGCGATCAGCCCGACGAAGACCACCTGCAGGTTGCCCAGGACCGTCCCGATGCCGGCGCCCACCGAGGCGATCGCGTGGTGCCACAGGACGAGGTCGAGGGCGAAGAACACGCCCGCTCCGGCGGCGAGCCACCGCTCACGCGATGACCGGGTGCCATAGCGTCGGTCCTCGCGCAGCATGAGCACGGCGAGGACAGGCAACGCGTAGAGGCAGCGGAAGGTGGCGGCGGTGGCCGGCGCCGTGTCGGCGAGCCGGACGAGCGTCGCCGAGCTGGCGATGCAGCCCGCGCCGGCAGCGGCCGCGAGCGTCGGCCGGTCGGTCAGCGCCACCGGCCCTCCTCTGGCTACGACAGCACCATCTGTGGGTTACGCTCCTGACGGCGGGAACCCTAGCAATCCCTCGGGGAGGAGGAGGTCGGATGGACTTCGGTCATGACACCGAGTGCGCGCTGGCGACCGTGGTCGAGATCGTCAACACCGCTCCCGGCCGCTCGACCGAGGAGGGGCTCCCGGACGTCGCGGCGCTCGAGGCCCTGGTGGAGCGGCAGCAGATCTCCGAGGCCGGGCGGCTGGGGGCGGACGACCTCGCGGCCGTCCTCCGCCTCCGCGACCGGCTGCACGCCGTGTTCGTCGCGCCGGACGAGGCGACGGCCGTGCGCCTGGTGAACGACCTCGTCGCCGACGCCCGCACCACCCCGCGGCTCACCGACCACGACGGGTGGCCGCTGCACATCCACTACTACGCGCCGGGGGTGCGGCTGGCCGAGCACATCGCGGCCGACGGCGGCATGGCGCTGGCGTTCGTCCTCGCCGCCGGGGAGCGGCAGCGGCTGGCAATCTGCGCCGCCCCCGACTGCGAACGCGTGCTGGTCGACCTCTCCCGCAACCGGTCCAAGCGCTACTGCGACAGCCGAACCTGCGGCAACCGCCTGCACGTCGCCGCGTACCGCGCCCGCCAGAAGATCAGCTGACCTGCCCCGCGCGCCCCGCAGGCAATCGACCCCCGATCAGGCAGGCCGGGGCGCGCAGCGCATGGCCGGGCTCAGGGCTGCTGCCAGGCCGGGGCGTGCGTGCCGTCCAGCATCGGGATCCGGATGCCGACGCGGCGCGCGGTGTCCTCCGCGATCTCGTACCCGGCGTCGGCGTGCCGGAGCACGCCGGTGCCCGGGTCGTTGGTCAGCACCCGGGTGACCCGCTCGTGGCCCGCGTCGGTGCCGTCGGCCACGACGACGACCCCGGCGTGGATCGACTTGCCGATGCCGACTCCCCCGCCGTGATGCACCGACACCCACGACGCCCCGGATGCGGTGTTGAGCAGCGCGTTGAGGATCGGCCAGTCGGCGACCGCGTCGGTGCCGTCGCGCATCCCCTCGGTCTCGCGCTCCGGCGACGCGACCGACCCCGCGTCGAGGTGGTCGCGGCCGATGACGACGGGTGCCTCGACCGTGCCGGACCGCACCAGCTCGTTGAACGCCTGACCGGCCACGTGCCGCTCGCCGTACCCGAGCCAGCAGATCCGCGACGGCAACCCCTGTCCCTTGACCTTCTCGGCGGCGAAGCGCACCCACTTCTGCAGCCCGTCGTCGTCCGGGAACGCCTTGAGCACCGCCTCGTCGGTCGCGCGCAGGTCCGCCGCCGACCCCGACAGGCAGGCCCAGCGGAACGGCCCTGCCCCACGCGCGAAGAGCGGCCGGACGTACGCGACGACGAAGCCCGGATAAGCGAACGCGTCGGCGAACCCGGCGTCCTTCGCCTGACCCCGCAGGCCGTTGCCGTAGTCGAACACGACCGACCCGGCGTGCAGGAAGTCGACCATCGCGCGGCAGTGCTCGGCCATCGCGGCGCGTGAGCGCTCGACGTACTCCTGGGGCTTGGCAGCGCGCAGCTCGAGCGCCTCCTCGAGCGACATGCCGTTCGGCACGTAGCCGTTCAGGGCGTCGTGCGCGGAGGTCTGGTCGGTGACGACGTCCGGCGCCCAGCCACGGCGGACCAGCTCCGGCAGCACGTCGGCGCAGTTGGCCACGACGGCCACCGACACCGCGCGCCGCTCCCGCTTCGCGGCCTCCACCCGCGCCAGCCCGTCGTCGAGGGAGTCGGCGATCTCGTCGAGGTAGCCGTGCTCGAGCCGGCGCTGCGCCCGCCACGGGTCGACCTCGACGCACAGTGCCGCCCCGCCGTTGCCGGTCACGGCCAGTGGCTGCGCGCCACCCATGCCGCCGAGCCCGCCGGTCAGGGTGATCGTGCCGGCCAGGGTCCCGCCGAAGTGCTGGTCGGCGACCTCGGCGAACGTCGCGTAGGTCCCCTGCAGGATCCCCTGCGTGCCGATGTAGATCCACGACCCGGCGGTCATCTGGCCGTACATCATCAGGCCGGCGTCCTCGAGCTCGCGGAAGTGCTCGGGCGTGGCCCAGCGCGGCACCAGCAGGGAGTTCGCGATGAGCACCCGCGGCGCCATCTCGTGGGTGCGCACCACGCCCACCGGCTTGCCCGACTGGACGAGCAGCGTGTCGTCGGGGGCCATCTCACGCAACGACGAGACGATCGCGTCGAACGCCGCCCACGACCGCGCCGCGCGCCCGTTTCCGCCGTAGACGACAAGGTCGTCCGGTCGCTCGGCGACCTCCGGGTCGAGGTTGTTGTGCAGCATCCGCAGGGCGGCCTCGGCGCCCCACGAGCGGCAGGTCAGCTCCGTGCCGCGGGGCGCGCGCACCGGTCGGGCTCCATCCATACCGGGCACCCTAGAGCGTCAGCCGCGGCCAACGGACTCCCGCAGGCCAGCGCTCTGCTCAGGGTCCAGGCCGGCGACGAACAGCCGCCCGGACCCGCCGGCCGGCACGCCCAGCAGCCCGTCGACCATCTGGTCCGCCAGCTCCAGCGAATCGCCGGTCCAGGTCACCGCCAACCCCGACGTGTCGACCACCTCCCGCGAGGTCGGCCGGGACTCAAGCCCGTAGTCGCTGACGAACCGGTCGTCCTCGAGCGGGCGAGAGGTGAGCCAGAGGTACGGGTGGTGGGGCCGCGCCAGGTAGCAGCTCGGTGCGAACTCGTCTGCGACCACGACCGACGGACCGGCGAGCGTGCACGGGTCCAGCGACGGCGTCCGGACCACGTCCCACCCGACCGGCACGGAGACCGCCAGACCATGCGCCCGCACCACCTGGGCGTCCGCACCCACAGGGGCGGCCGGCGGCGCGGCGCCCTCGTTGGCCACGGCGACCGGGTCCCCCGTGATCCGGGCCGAGCCGCCGAGCTCGGAGACCGCTGTCCGGCAGCCGGTGCCGTCGTCGGTCACGTCGACCCGGGACCAGCGCCCGGAGGCGGCGTCCTGCAGGTGGAAGGTCCGGTACGACTCCACCGGACCGCAGGCGGTGGCGTCTGCGGCCGGTGCCAGCGCGGCGAGCACGTCGGC
>DASVBQ010000221.1:0-3876 GCA_036375795.1 Actinomycetes bacterium | reverse complement strand
GTCCCTCTCCCTCACCCCCGAGGACTTGTCATGAGATCGCTCGTCGCCGCGGAGCTGCTGAAGGTCCGCACCACCCGCACGCCGTACGTCGCGACCGCCCTGTCGTTCCTGCTGGCGGCCGTGCTGCCGGTCCTCTACGCCGTCGCCGCGCAGCAGGGGACCGTGGACCCGATCAAGTCCGCCGATCTGACAGAGATGCTTCGCGGCCCGGCGCAGTTCGCCGGTGGAGCAGTGCTGCTGATCGGGCTGCTCGCGGCGGCGGGCGAGTTCGGGCACCGCACCGTGCTGACCACCCGGCTGGCCGAACCACGTCCGGAACGGGTGCTGGCCGCGAAGCTCGCCGCGCTGGGGCTCGTCGGAGCTGCGGTGGGAGTCGTCGTGGAGCTCGTCGCGCTGGGTGCGGGTGCGCTCGTCATGACCCGGGAGGGTGTCCCCCTCGAACCCTTTGCGCACGGCGCCGTCCAGGTCGCGTTCACGGTCCCGGCCCTGCTCGCCCTGCACGGTGTGCTGGGCGTCGCCGTCGGCGCGCTCCTGCGCAGCACCGCCGCAGCCGTCGGAGTGGTGCTGTTCTGGGCCTTCGTGGTGGAGGGCGTCGTCCCGGCTGTGGCCAGACGGCCGGGGCTCGCGGACTGGCTGCCGACCGGCCTCGTCGACTCGATGCTGCGGACAGAGGTGGACGGCCGCCTGGCACCGGCGGCGGCAGCCGTGCTCCTGCTCACCTATGCCGCCGGGCTGGTGGCGGTCACCACGGTGCTCGACCGCCGGCGCGAGGCCTGACGCCGCGCATGACGAAGGGGCTCCGCCCTTGCGGGCGGAGCCCCTCCCGTGCGGCTCGCGTACCCCTTACGGTTCGACGGGAGCCGGGGTGCGCGAACCGAGCTTCAGCTTCTCGTCGCTCGTCGTGCGTCCGGCGTGGACGAAGCCGAGGACCGAGAGGACCAGGAACACTCCGGCGCCCACGAAGGAGACGATCGCGGCGTAGAGGGCGATCTGGCCCATCTTCCAGAAGGCGTAGGCGTTGAGCAGCAGGCCACGCAGCGTCTCGCCGCGGAACACGGTCTGGACCAGGGCCTTGGCCTCTTCGTCGTCCGGGTTCGCCCGGGAGGCGGCGCTGACCTCGGCGTAGGTCCGGTCACCGGACATGTCCGCGACGTGCACGGCGATGTAGTGGTCGGCGTAGACCTTGGCCTGCTCGCCACTGACCAGCTGCTCGCCGGCGTACTGCTCGGCGTACGGGCCGATACGGTCGTCCTCGTAGGCCTCGTCGCCGGCCTCCGGGAAGAAGATCTTCTGAGCGGCGAGCTGGTCGTGGACCTGGTCGGTGACGAAGTTGTTGGCCCAGGTGAGGAGACCGCCCGCGATCAGCAGGATCGCGGCGACCACCAGGCCGGCGGTACTCACGAGGGTGTCGAACGTCTTGCGGCGCATGGCTTCCTGCCTTTCGAGTGGGTCGGCCCTGCCGGCCCGTCCGTCGAACCTGTCGCAAGAAAGGATCGAGGTTGCGCCGACAACCACACCGGTGCCGCAGGTCCCCGTGATCGCCGCCGACCGTCGGTGATCTCCCGGGACCAAAGTCCCGAGCGCCGTCCACCTCGCGACCATGGTCAACGGTGAGCGCCCGGGGCTAGCGTCGAACCATGCTCAAGAGGGACGTGCAGCCGCCGCCCGAGCACCTCTTCCCCCCGGACGAGTGGCGGGTCGTCGAGGCGAAGTACACCGACCGATACTTCGGGCGGGCCGAGACCGTCTTCTCGCTGAGCAACGGCTACCTGGGGGTCCGCGGGACCATGGAGGAAGGCCGGCCGTCCGTGTCGCCCGGCACGTTCGTCAACGGCTTCCACGAGACGTGGCCCTTCCTGCACGGCGAGGTGGCCTACGGGCTCGCCCAGACGGGGCAGACTCTCGTCAACGTCCTCGACGCGACGCCGCTGCGGCTGTACGTCGACGACGAGCCGCTCTACATCCCCACCGCGAGGACGCCGGAGTACCGGCGGGTTCTCGACATGCGCGAAGGCCTGCTGGCCCGGGACATCGTGTGGTCGACGGGGTCCGGCAAGCACGTACGCGTGACGTCGTGGCGCCTGGTCTCCCTCGAGGACCGCCACGTCATGGCCATGCACTACGTCGTGACGCCGCTGGACCATCAGGCCTCGCTGGCCGTGTCGTCCCAGCTGCTCGACCGACAGGGGATGCAGGGCAGCGAGCGGTTGCGTCACGATCCCCGGCTCGGCAAGTTCCTCGAGCACCGGGTGCTCAACTGTGCCGCGCGCTCCCAGGACGGGCTGCGCATGCTCCTCGGCTACCGCACCGCCAACAGCGGAATGACACTGGGCGTGGGGGTCGACCACGTCGTCGAGGCGGACTCCGACCTTCGCACGGACGTGTCCTTCGACGACACCGGCGGCGAGCTGGTGGTGACGACGACGGCCGGGCCAGGGATGCCGCTGTCCATCACGAAGTACGCGACCTACCACTCCTCGCGGGGCGTGCCACCGGAGGAGCTGGTCGCCCGGGCCGGGCGGGCGCTGGACCGCTCGATGGCGGGCGGTCTGGACCGGTTGCGCACGGTGCAGCGGGAGCACCTAGACCGCTTCTGGGACCGGGCCGACGTGCGGGTCGACACGGACCTGATGCCGGTCCGGACCCAGCAGGCGATCCGGTGGAACCTCTTCCAGGTGGCGCAGGCGACGTGGTGTGCGCAGGGCGCGGGCGTGCCGGCGAAGGGCCTGACCAGCCAGGCGTACGACGGCCACTACTTCTGGGACAGCGAGCTGCTGGTGGTGCCGTTCCTCGCGTACACCCAGCCGCGCCTCGCCCGGAACCTGCTGCGCTTCCGCTACAGCATGCTCGACCGCGCGAGGGAGCGGGCCCGGCAGATGAGCCAGCGCGGCGCCATGTTCCCGTGGCGGACCATCAGCGGTGAGGAGGCCTCGGCGAACTTCCAGGCGGGCACCGCGCAGTACCACATCAACGCCGACATCGCGTACGCCCTGCGCCACTACACGCAGGTGCGCGGGGACGATCGGTTCCTGGCAGAGCTCGGAGCCGAGGTGCTGGTGGAGACGGCGCGCATGTGGGAGGACCTCGGGTTCTACGGCAAGGACGGGTGCTTCCACATCCACGGCGTGACCGGCCCCGACGAGTACACGACGGTCGTCAACGACAACGCGTACACCAACCTGATGGCCCGCGAGAACCTGCGCTCCGCGGTGTCCACCGTGCGGTGGCTGCAGCGCGACCGACCGGACGAGTACACGGCCCTGTGCGACGTCACCAACCTGAAGCTGGGCGAGGCGGAGGCGTGGGAGCGGGCCGCCGACTCGATGCACGTCCCCTACGACGCGGACCTCGGCATCCACCCGCAGGACAGCGCGTTCCTCGACCGAGAGGTGTGGGACATGACGGGAACGCCGCGGGACAAGTTCCCGCTGCTGCTGCACTTCCACCCGCTGGTGATCTACCGGTTCCAGGTCCTCAAGCAGGCGGACGTGGTGCTCGCGACTTTCCTGCTGGGCAACGAGTTCACGCCGGAGGAGAAGCGTCGCGACTTCGACTACTACGACCTGCTCACGACGGGGGACTCATCACTGTCGGCGTGCGTGCAGTGCATCATGGCGGCCGAGGTGGGACGCCACGACCAGGCCCTCGAGTACTTCGGCTACGCGCTGCTGATGGACCTCGCCGACGTCTCCGGCAACAGCTCCGACGGAGTGCACATCGCCTCCGCGGCTGGCGTGTGGTCGGCGCTCGTCCACGGTTTCGGTGGGGTGCGGGACCACGGCGGTCGGCTCGCGTTCACACCGCACGTCCCGCAGGGCTGGCGGTCACTGGAGTTCTCCCTGCGCTTCCAGGGCCGTCAGGTCCGGGTCCACCTGG
>DASVBQ010000212.1:0-6609 GCA_036375795.1 Actinomycetes bacterium | reverse complement strand
TCGGTCTCGCGGCCGCAAATGGTTCCCGGGTGCGCATCCGCGCCGGCGAAGCCGCAGTCGAGCAGGGAGGTGACCAGTGACCTCGTCCTCGGTCCTCGCCTCGCCCGAGGTGAGCGGCTTCGGCGACGACCCGTGGTGGCTGGTCATCGGCAAGGCCGTCGCGATCTTCGTGTTTCTCGTGCTGATGACGCTGTTCACGATCTACGCGGAACGCCGCGTGGTCGCCCGGATGCAGCACCGCATCGGCCCCAACCGGGTCGGTCCGGCCGGACTGCTGCAGAGCCTCGCCGACGGCATCAAGCTGGCACTGAAGGAGGACATCATCCCGAAGGCTGCCGACAAGGTGGTCTTCATCCTCGCGCCGATCCTGTCCACCGGCCCGGCGTTCCTCTCGTTCGCGGTGATCCCGTTCGGGCCGGAGGTCTCGATCTTCGGTGAGCGCACCGCCCTGCAGCTGACCGACCTTCCCGTGGCGGTGCTGTTCATCCTCGCGTCCGCGTCGGTCGGCATCTACGGCATCGTGCTCGGCGGTTGGTCCAGCGGATCGACCTACCCGCTGCTCGGTGGCCTGCGCTCGTCGGCCCAGATGATCTCCTACGAGGTCGCGATGGGCCTGTCGTTCGTCGGTGTCTTCCTCTACGCCGGGTCGATGTCGACCTCGGAGATCGTCGCGGCGCAGGGCGACTACTGGTACGCGATCCTGCTGGCGCCGTCGTTCGCCATCTACCTCATCTCGATGGTCGGCGAGACCAACCGGGCCCCCTTCGACCTCCCGGAGGCCGAGGGCGAGCTGGTCGGTGGCTTCCACACGGAGTACTCCTCGCTGAAGTTCGCGCTGTTCTTCCTCGCCGAGTACGTCAACATGGTCACCGTCTCCGCGCTCGCGACGACGCTGTTCCTGGGGGGCTGGCGCGCCCCGTGGCCGCTGTCGCTGTGGGAGAGCGCCAACTCCGGCTGGTGGCCGGTGCTGTGGTTCACGGCCAAGGTCTTCCTGTTCCTGTTCGTCTTCATCTGGCTCCGCGGCACCCTGCCCCGGCTGCGCTACGACCAGTTCATGCGCCTGGGCTGGAAGGTGCTCATCCCGGTGGCGCTCGGCTGGCTGTTGATGGTCGCCACGGTCCGGGCGGTCAACCGGGAGTACGAGTTCGACACCCGTGACGTGCTGATCTACGGCGGCATCGCCGCGGTGGCGCTCATCGTCCTCACCTTCGTGTGGGATCTGGTGGCTGCCGGCCGACAGCCGGAGGCGCCGGAGGAGCCGGAGCAGTTCGACCCGATGGCGGGCGGGCACCCCGTTCCGCCGCTGCCGGGCCAGAAGCTGCCGGCGCTCACGGCTGCCGCCCCGACGACCCAGGAGGACGAGCAGTGATCCAGCTGCCGACCCAGCTCAAGGGGTTCGGCGTCACCTTCGCGACGATGTTCAAGAAGGTGGTCACCGAGCAGTACCCCGAGGAGAAGAAGCCGACCGAGCCGCGGTTCCACGGCCGGCACGTCCTCAACCGCCACCCCGACGGCCTCGAGCGCTGCATCGGCTGCGAGCTGTGCGCCTGGGCCTGCCCGGCCGACGCGATCTACGTCGAGGGGGCCGACAACGCCGAGGGCGAGCGGTTCTCCCCGGGAGAGCGCTACGGCCGCGTCTACCAGATCAACTACCTGCGCTGCATCTTCTGCGGGCTGTGCATCGAGGCCTGCCCGACCCGGGCCCTGACCATGACCAACGAGTACGAGCTGGCCGACAACAGTCGCGCGAAGCTCATCTACGAGAAGCAGGACCTGTTGGCCCCGCTGCTGCCGGGCATGGTCGAGGCGCCGCACCCGATGGTCGAGGGCACCGACGAGCAGGACTACTACAAGGGCCGCGTCAGCCGGGCCACCCCGGAGCAGGAGCAGTACGTCGCCGACCGCGAGGCGGCGGCCGCCGGGGGTGAGCAGCCGTGAGCACGTCGGCGACGCTGCTGGCCGCGGCGACCGACACCGGGACGGGCGAGGCAGTCACCTTCTGGCTGCTGGCGCCGGTCGCGGTGCTGGCCGCCCTCGGCATGCTGTTCAGCAAGAAGGCCGTGCACTCCGCACTGCTCCTGGCGCTGACGATGATGTGCCTCGCCGTGCTGTACCTCGCCCAGGACGCGCCGTTCCTCGGTGTCGTCCAGATCGTGGTCTACACCGGCGCGGTGATGATGCTCTTCCTCTTCGTCCTGATGCTCGTGGGCGTCGACTCGTCGGACTCCCTCGTCGAGACCCTGCGCGGCCAGCGGGTCGCCGGGGTCCTGGCGGGGCTGGGCTTCGGGGCGATCCTCGTGCTGGGCATCGGCGACGCCGTCGTGAGCAACGAGGGTCTCGAGGAGGCCAACGCCGACGGGAACGTGCCGGGGCTGGCCAACCTGATCTTCTCCAAGTACGTCTTCGCCTTCGAGGTGACCAGCGCGCTGCTCATCACGGCGGCACTCGGGGCGATGATCCTGGCGCACCGCGAGCGCCTCGAGCGGCGCCTGTCGCAGCGCGAGCTCTCCGTCGAACGGTTCCGCGGCGGCCAGCAGCCCGCGCCGCTTCCCAGCCCGGGTGTGTTCGCCCGGCACAACGCGGTGGACACGCCGGCCCTGCTGCCCGATGGCACGCCGGCCGAGACATCGGTGTCGCGGGTGCTCGCCGCCCGAGGTGACGTCCGCCAGGTGCCGGGCTCGACGCAGCCCTCGGCCGAGGTCGCGAGGCAGGACGACGCATGAACCCGATGAACTACGTCTACCTCTCGGCGTTGCTGTTCTCGATCGGCGCGGCGGGCGTGCTGCTCCGCCGCAACGCGATCGTCGTGTTCATGTGCGTCGAGCTCATGCTCAACGCGACCAACCTGGCCTTCGTCACCTTCGCCCGGATGCAGGGCAACCTCGACGGGCAGGTCATCGCGTTCTTCGTCATGGTCGTGGCGGCGGCCGAGGTCGTGGTCGGCCTCGCCATCATCGTCACGATGTTCCGCACCCGTCGGTCGGCCTCGGTCGACGGCGCCAACCTGCTGAAGTACTGAGGGACTGCCACCCATGTCGACGTACCTCGCGGCAGCCGAGCCGCACGCCGTGGCCGATGCCACCGGCGTCCTGTCGCTGACCTGGCTCCTGGTCGCGCTCCCGCTGCTCAGTGCCGCCGTGCTTCTCCTGGGAGGGCGGCGCACCGACCCGTGGGGGCACCTGCTCGGCACCGCTGCCCCTGCCGTGGCGTTCGTCATCGGGCTGCTGCAGTTCGTCGCCCTGCTCGGGCGCGACGCGGACGACCGGTCCGTCGGCACCCAGCTGTTCAGCTGGATCCCGGTCGCGGACTTCCAGGTCGACGTGGGCTTCCTGCTCGACCCGTTGTCGATGTGCTTCGTCCTGCTGGTGACGGGCGTCGGGACGCTGATCCACGTCTACTCCATCGGCTACATGGAGCACGACCGCGACCGGCGGCGTTTCTTCGGCTACCTGAACTTGTTCATCGCCGCGATGCTGCTCCTGGTCCTCGCCGACAGCTACCTCGTGCTGTACGTCGGGTGGGAGGGCGTCGGCCTGGCGTCGTACCTGCTCATCGGTTTCTGGGGCTTCAACGCCAGCTACGCGGCGGCCGCGAAGAAGGCGTTCGTCGCCAACCGGGTCGGAGACTTCGGCCTCTCCGTCGCGATCATGATCATGTTCGCGCAGTTCGGCGGCGTGAGCTTCGAGCAGGTCTTCGGCAGTGCCGACGGGGCGAGCGAGGGCGTCCTCACCGTCCTGGGTTTGATGCTGCTGCTGGGCGCATGCGGCAAGTCGGCGCAGTTCCCGCTGCAGTCCTGGCTGGGTGACGCCATGGCCGGTCCCACGCCGGTGTCGGCGCTGATCCACGCCGCAACGATGGTCACCGCCGGCGTCTACCTCGTCGTCCGGTCGGCGCCGGTGTTCGAGGGCGCCCCGGACGCGCAGCTGGCCGTGGTCATCGTCGGCGCGATCACACTGCTCTTCGGAGCGATCGTGGGTTGCGCCAAGGACGACATCAAGAAGGCGCTCGCCGCGTCGACCATGAGCCAGATCGGCTACATGATGCTGGCCGCCGGGCTCGGACCGGTCGGCTACGCCTTCGCGATCTTCCACCTGCTGACGCACGGCTTCTTCAAGGCGGGGCTGTTCCTCGGGGCCGGCTCGGTGATGCACGGCATGAACGACCAGATCGACATGCGCCGGTACGGCGCCCTGTCGCTCGTCATGAAGATCACCTGGGCCACCTTCGCCGTGGCCTGGCTGGCGATCATCGGCTTCCCGGGGCTGTCCGGCTTCTGGAGCAAGGACAAGATCATCGAGGCGGCGTTCGTCGGCGACGGGTGGCGCCCGTGGGTCTTCGGCGGCGCGGCGCTCGTCGGGGCCGGGGTCACGGCCTTCTACATGACGAGGCTGTTCGCGATGACCTTCCACGGCCGGCGACGCTGGACCGAGGACGTCCACCCGCACGAGTCGCCGGCGATCATGACGGTGCCGCTCCTCGTGCTGGCGGTCGGGTCGGCGCTGCTCGGCCTGCTGCTGGGCCCGACCGGGGCCATCCAGGACTGGCTGGAGCCGGTCGTGGGGGAGCACGGGGAGGAGCACCCGGTGATCTCGGTGCCGGTGCTCACGACGCTCACGGTCCTCCTGGTGCTGGCCGGGGCCGGCCTGGCCTGGCTGACCTACGCGCAGCGACCGGTGGCCACCATCGCGCCGCGCGGCACCTGGCTCACCCGGGCGGCGCGCCAGGACCTCTACCAGGACACGGTCAACGAGTCGTTGTTCATGCGGCCGGGGCAGTACCTCACCAGGTCGTTGGTCTACTTCGACAACAAGGTGATCGACGGTGCGGTCAACGGCCTGGCCGCACTGATCGGGGGGACCTCGGGGCGCGTCCGACGCTGGCAGACCGGGTTCGTGCGCTCGTACGCGCTGTCGATGTTCGTGGGTGCCGCCCTGGTGGTCGGCGCCATGCTCCTGGTGAGGCTCTGACGTGACTGACTTCCCCTGGCTCACCACCCTGGCCCTCGTGCCGCTGGTCGGGTCGCTCGTCGTCGCCGCGCTGCCGGTCGCGCGCGAGCTGCTCGCCAAGCAGGTCGCCCTCGGGTTCTCGCTCGTCACGCTCGTGCTGACCATCGCCATGTCGCTGCAGTTCGACCCGGACAGCAAGGACGCCTTCCAGTTCACCGAGCTGCACGAGTGGATCCCGCAGTTCGGCGTGAGCTACTCGCTCGGCGTCGACGGCATCGCCCTGGTCCTGATCGCGATGGCCACCGTGCTCACGCCGGTCTGCATCCTCGCCTCGTGGCACGACGTCGAGCCGGGCCGCCGGAGCGTCAAGAGCTACTTCGCGCTGCTGCTGGTGCTCGAGACGGCCATGATCGGCGTGTTCGCGGCCACCGACGTGTTCCTGTTCTACGTCCTGTTCGAGGCGATGCTCGTCCCGATGTACTTCATCATCGGGTCCTACGGCGGGGCCCAGCGGTCGTACGCCGCGGTGAAGTTCCTGCTCTACAGCCTGCTCGGCGGCCTGCTCATGCTCGCCGCGGTGATCGGGCTCTTCGTGGTGTCCGACGGCGGTCCGCAGGCGTTCCTGTTCGAGAACATGCTCGGCACCGAGATGAGCACGGGCACGGAGCGGCTGCTCTTCCTGGGCTTCTTCATCGCGTTCGCCATCAAGGCGCCGCTGTTCCCGGTGCACACCTGGCTGCCCGACGCCGCGGCCGAGTCGCCGCCTGGCGGCGCCGTGCTGCTCGTCGGCGTGCTCGACAAGGTCGGCACGTTCGGCATGATCCGGTTCTGCCTGCCGCTGTTCCCGGACGCCACGCGCTGGGCGACCCCCGCCGTGATCACCCTGTCCGTCATCGGGATCCTGTACGGCGCCCTGTTGGCCATCGGGCAGACCGACATCAAGCGGCTGATCGCCTACACCTCGATCTCGCACTTCGGCTTCATCGTGCTGGGCATCTTCGCGACCACCACCCAGTCCCAGTCGGGGGCCACGCTCTACATGGTCAACCACGGCTTCTCGACGGCCGCGCTCTTCCTCATCGCCGGCTTCCTGATCAGCCGGCGCGGGTCGCGGCTCATCCCCGACTACGGCGGCGTGCAGAAGGTCGCGCCGATGCTCGCCGGCACGTTCCTCGTCGCGGGCCTGTCGTCGCTTGCCCTGCCGGGCCTGTCGAGCTTCGTCAGCGAGTTCCTCGTCCTCGTCGGCACGTTCTCGCGCTACGAGGTGGCCGCGGTCCTGGCCACCGGCGGCATCATCCTGGCCTCGCTCTACATCCTGCTGATGTACCAGCGGACCATGACCGGTGAGCCCACGGAGCACACAGCGAGGTTCGCCGACCTGAACCTGCGTGAGGCGTGGGTCGTGGCACCGCTGATCGCGGTGATCATCGCCCTCGGCTTCTACCCGAAACCGTTGCTGGACGTCATCAACCCGGCCGTCGAGCGCACGATGCAACAGGTCGGCGCGACCGACCCCAGGCCGGCCGTCCCGGCCGCGGAAGGGCGGGCGGAATGAACGCGGCGATGAGCCCTGCGTCGGTGACGACGTTCGCGGCCACCTTCGAGACCCCCTCGATCGAGTACCGCCAGCTGATGCCGATACTGATCGTCTTCGGCGTGGCGC
>DASVBQ010000211.1:0-14503 GCA_036375795.1 Actinomycetes bacterium | reverse complement strand
GCCGGCAAGGCGCCGTCGCGGCTGAAGGCGTAGATCATGCGGGAGTTCGCGGTCACCGACGACATGCCGCAGAAGAACTGTGCGCCGATGACGATGAGCAGCAGCAGCTCACCCCCGGTCCGGCCGACGGAGTCGATGAAGATCTGGGCCGGCGGCACGCCGGTGTCGCTGCCTCGCTGCGCCGCATAGTCACCGATGGCGAACGTCATGCCCAGCAGCAGGATCCACCCAGCGATGACCGACACCACCACGGAGTTGACGATGCCTTTCGGTCCGGCGACAGACGCGTTCCTGGTCTCCTCGGTCATGTGCGCCGAGGCGTCGTATCCGGTCAGGGTGTACTGAGCGACCAGCAATCCGAGCAGGAGCACGTAGAAGGAGTTGTCCCACCCGGTCTCGTTGACGAACTCCCCGAAGACGAACGACGGCGAGTTGAGGTCGTCGGTGAAGATCAGCAGCGACCCGACGATCACCGTCACGCCGATGACGTGCCACCAGACGCTGATGTCGTTGAGCAGAGCGACCAGCGTGACGCCGAAGGTGTTGAGCAGGCCGTGCAGCAGCAGCACGATGCCGTAGATGATCATGATGCGGCCTCGCGTGACCTCCATGTCGAACGCGAGGTTGAGGTACGCCCCGACGAAGTTGGCCAGGCCGAAGTCGATGCCGGCCGTGACGGCGACCTGGCCCAGCAGGTTGAACCAGCCGGTGAACCACGACCAGGCAGGGGCGTTGCGTTTCGCGAGCTTCGCCGACCAGTAGTAGAGGCCACCTGCCGTCGGGTAGCTCGAGCAGACCTCCGCCATCGCCAGCGCGACGAACGTCACCATGATCCCCACGATCGGCCAGCTGATCGAGAAGGTCACCGGACCACCGGCGTCCATGCCGAACGCGAAGAGCGTCAAGCAGCCCGACAGGATCGAGATGATCGTGAAGCTGACGGCGAAGTTCGAGAAGCCGCTCATCTTCCGGCGCAGCTCCTGGGCGTAGCCCAGCTCGTGCAGCCGGTGCTCGTCGGACGTGTGGTGGCCGCGGTCGGTCGTTGCCATGCGCGCTCCAGCGGGAGGAGGTGGCCCCGTTCGTGGGGATGATCCCGGCCGCACGGAGCAAGGTCAACGGCTTCGGCGAAAGACAGGTCCAGACGTGGCGAGATCAGTCGCCTTCGTCGCCGTGTGGCGCGGTAATCGTCGTCGTGTCCTCTCGCGATGCGGCCGCGGCCAGGAACCGGCGCACGGCCCGCGCCACCTCCTCCGGGTGCTCCATCTGCGAGACGTGCCCGCTGTCCGGGATCATGACCAGGCGTGCGTCCGGGAAGGTCCGGGCGGCTCGGGCAGCGGTCCGGGGGTCCACGAGACGGTCCGCGAGCCCGTAGACCAACAGGGTCGGCACCCGGACGTGCGCCGCCAGCCGCCACAGCGGCCAGGAGCCCGGGCGCAGGTAGGCGGACATCAGGCTGCGCAACGTCATCAGCATCGCATCGGCGTCGTGGTCCAGCCGGGCACGCCGGGCGGCCTCGGCCATCGCCTCCTCGACCCGCTCCGGGGGCACGCGGGACGGGTCGGCGTAGCAGAGCGCGAGCGTTGCCCGGACCCGCTGCTCCACCGGGAACCGCCCCAGCCGGCGCGCGAGCTGTTGCCCCGCCCACGGCACGGCGAGCGCGGGCAGGTGCAGGTTGCTCAGCCGCGGCCGCAGCACCGGAAGGGCCGGGGACACCAGAGTCAGGGTGCGGACCAGGTCGGGTCGGGTCGCCGCGACGACGAGCGACACGGTGCCGCCCAGCGAGTTGCCGACCAGGTGCACCCGCCCGGCATCCAAGGACTCGACGAGGGCAGCGACGGCCCGCGCGTGCGCGCGCACCGAGTAGTCACCGTCCGGTGGCGGCGGTGACCAGCCGAAGCCAGGCAGGTCGGGGGCAACACCGGCCAGCTGGTCGGCGAGCAGGCCCATCAGGTCGGTCCAGTTGGTCGACGAACCGCCGAGCCCGTGCACGAAGACGGCAGGCTCGGCGTCCTCAGGGGCGCCGGACGGCGCGACCTCTCGGACGTACAAGGGGCCGGTCGCCAGGTCGACATCCCGGCCCGGCCAAGGCGGGCGGACCGGCGCGCTCACGACCTCGCGCCCTCCAGGGCGGTGAGCATCGGTTCGAGCCGGCGGTTGACCGCGGCCAGCACGGCGCGGATGACCGCCTGCCGGACGTCCTCGCGCACCACCGACGCGCCGGACAGCCGCTGCGTGGCACGTCCGGTGACCATCGTGACCACGGCGAGGGCCGTGCGCTCGGTCCCGGTCGCCGCGACCTCGACGTGCTCGACGTCGAACCGGGCATCGCCGCCGATCACCGCCTCGACGGCCCGCAACGTCGCCCCGGCGACCGAGCGCAGCAGGCTCCCCGTCGTCGCGGTGCCCTCCGCCGACCCGTCGAACGACCGACCGTCCAGCCCGAGCGAGACCGTGACGGAGGTGCCCAGCCCAGCCGACACGAGCTGGACCCGCTCGATCACCAGCCTGCCCGGTCGCGTCGCCGGGACCGGCGGCAGCTCGATGGGCTCCGGCGCGGGCTGCTCCGCCTGCTGCTCCCTCGGTGGCCGCCGCTCCTTCTTGGGCGGCCCCTTCTTCCGCGGCTCCTCCACCTCGGGCTGCTCCGCCTCGGGCTGCTCCGCCTCGGGCTGCGCTGACTCGGGCTGTGCTGACTCGGGCTGTTCGACGACCGGCTCGGCTCCGCCCTCGGCCGGCGCTGCGGCGCTCGGTGCACCGGTCGGCTCCGGACCCGCGTGGGGCTCACCCCGGCGCGGGTGCGGCGGCTCCGGCTGGTCGAGGACACGAACCCGGTCGGCGTCCACGGCAAGCCCGAACCGGCTGCGCAACAGGTGGTTGACCGCGCCGGCGACGCCGACCTCGTCGGCTCCGGGTGCCAGCTGCAGCCGCAGCGTGCCGGGGCCCCCACCGACGGGCTCGACCGCCGCGGCCGCGACGCCAGGCACGCCGAGCAGCGCCGACACGAGGTCGCGCTGGTCGCGCTGGTCGCTGACCGTCACGGGGACGAGTCTCGCAGCCGTGGCCCCGCCCGGGGGTCAATGCGGCGATCTGATTTCAGCTCGCGGCGTCCGAACGGCACGCTCGTCGCGGGCATCGACCAGCATCGACCAGCGGGGCGATGCCCTGCGTCCCGGCACGAGCCGGTGCTGACCACGTCGTGCCTCCCCTAGGGTGGGGGCATGACTGAGCGGGAGACCGAGACCCCCGGCATCGACGTCCCGCCCGAGGACGCGTTCGAGCAGCGGCTCGACGTGGCCGAGGACGAGCCGGAGGAGGAGGTTCCGCCCCCTGGTCGACCGGACGAGGCGGACCCCGCCGACCGGGCCGAGCAGGCCCGAGTCGTGAGCACCGACGAGGACGAATACCGCTGAGCTCGCGTTCCGCGGCCTAGGATCGCTCCGGTGCGACGGCACCGGAAGAACCCGACCGAAGGAGCATCCCGTGACGGCAGCTGCGGACTCGCGTACGCGCAGCGCCCGGCTGCCCCGGTCGGCCCGTCGCCGGCAGCTGCTCGGCGCGGCCCAGGAGGTCTTCGTCGCGCAGGGCTACCACGCGGCGGCGATGGACGACATCGCCGATCGGGCCGGCGTGAGCAAGCCCGTGCTGTACCAGCATTTTCCCGGCAAGCTCGACCTCTACCTGGCCCTGCTCGAGGAGCATGCCGAGGCGATGGTCGCCGCCGTGCGCGAGGCACTCGACTCGACCACTGACAACAAGCTCCGCGTCGCGGCCACCATCGAGGCCTACTTCCGCTTCGTCGACGAGGACGGCGGCGCCTTCCGGCTCGTCTTCGAGTCCGACCTGACCAACCAGCCCGAGGTCCGCGAGCGGGTCGAGGGCACCACGCTGGCGTGCGCCGAGCTGATCAGCGAGGTGATCCAGGACGACGCCGGCCTGCCGCCGGAGCAGGCGCGCCTGCTCGCCGTCGGCCTCGTCGGCATGGCGCAGGTCGCCGCCCGGTTCTGGCTCTCCGAGGGCGGCTCGATCCCCCGCGACGCCGCGTCCCGCCTCCTGGCGAGCCTGTCGTGGCGTGGCATCGGTGGGTTCCCGCGCACCGGCGAAGCGCACTGAGATCCGGGACCGACTAGCCTGACCGGCGCGTTCCCCGTTCACGTGTCGTCATCCCGGAGGTCCACTGTGGAGGTCAGGATCGGTGTCCAGCACGCCACCCGCGAGCTGGTGATCGAGAGCCCGGAGACCACAGAGGCCATCACCGCCGCGGTCTCCGCGGCGCTCACGGGTGACAGCAAGATCCTCTCGCTTGACGACGAGCGGGGCCGTCGGGTGGTGATCCCGGCAGAGAAGCTCGCCTACGTCGAGATCGGCGAGCCGTCGACCCGCAGGGTCGGGTTCGGGGCGATGTAGCGGCGCCCGGCCTCCCGCCGGACCCGCCTACGCCGACAGACCGAGCGAGGCCATCCGCTTGGTGTGGTTCTCGGTGAGCCGTGCGAACATGCGCCCCACCTCGGCCAGGTCGGCCCCCCGGTGGGCCACCCCGCCTACCAGCAACGCGGCCAGCGCGTCGCGCTCGGCGGCGACCCGCTGTGCCTGGCTGAGGGCCTCGCCCACGAGCCGGCGGCCCCACAGCGCGAGGCGCCCCGCGACCCGCGGGTCCGCCTCGATGGCGGCCCGGACCCGCTCCACAGCGAACGTCGAGTGCCCGGTGTCCTCCAGCACCTCCAGGACCAGGTCGCGGGTCGAGTCGTCGAGATAGGCCGAGACCTCACGGTAGAAGTCGGTGGCGATGCCGTCCCCGACGTAGGCCTTGACCAGGCCCTCCAGCCAGTCGGCCGGCGCCGTCCGCTCGTGGAACGCCTCGAGCGCCGGCATGAACGGCTCCATCGCCGCCTCGGGTGACGCGCCGAGCTCCTCCAGACGCGTGCGCAGCACGGCGAAGTGGTTGTACTCCGCGACCGCCATCGCCGCGAGCGCGGCCTTGTCGGCGATGGTCGGCGCGAACGCCGCGTCGTCGGCCAGCCGCTCGAAGGCGGTCAGCTCGCCGTACGCCAGCGCGCCGAGCAGGTCGACGACCGCCAGCCGGTAGGCGTCGTCGGCCATCGGGTCGGCAGCCCGCTGGTCGCTACCGGATGGCTCGCTGCCGGACGGCGTGGTCACGCAGCGCAGCGTATCGACGGTAGGCTGGCCCGGAAGAACGGATGCCCGGTCGCTGCCACTCGACACGAACCCGATCGGCTCCGACCAGGAGGGCTCGATCCCCGAGCGGCCCGTCACCGCGTCTCGCGTGGCGTGCGGCCCCGACGCGCGAGCCCCGCCGTACGAGAAGAAGGGCACCGTCCTGAACACCCCGTCATTCGCCGATCTCGGCGTGCTCCCGGCCACGGTCGAGGCGCTCGAGGCAGTCGGCATCACCCACCCGTTCCCCATCCAGGCCCTGACGCTCCCGGTCGCCCTGCACGGCCACGACATCATCGGCCAGGCCAAGACCGGCACCGGCAAGACGCTCGGCTTCGGCATCCCGCTGCTGCAGCGCGTCGTCGTCGACGGCGAGGCCGACACCGCCGAGTCGCTCCCGCCGGTCGTCCCGGGCAAGCCCCAGGCGCTGGTCGTCGTCCCCACCCGTGAGCTGTGCGTGCAGGTCACCAGCGACCTGGAGCGAGCCGCTGCCCGGCGCGCGGTCCGCATCCTGTCCATCTACGGAGGACGGGCCTACGAGCCGCAGGTCGAGACGCTGCGCAAGGGAGTCGAGGTCGTCGTGGGGACGCCGGGCCGGCTGATCGACCTTGCTCAGCAGGGGCACCTGGACCTCGGACACGTCCGGACCCTGGTCCTCGACGAGGCCGACGAGATGCTCGACCTGGGGTTCCTGCCGGACGTCGAGAAGATCGTGCGCCTGGTGCCGGCCGGCCGACAGACCATGCTCTTCTCGGCCACCATGCCGGGGCAGATCATCTCGCTGGCCCGGACCTACATGCACCACCCCACACACATCCGCGCGGTCGACCCGGACGACGACGGGCACACCGTGAAGGCCGTGGAACAGCACGTCTTCCGCGCGCACGCCATGGACAAGGTGGAGATGCTGGCGCGCATCCTGCAGTCCGAGGGTCGCGGCCTGACCCTGGTGTTCTGCCGCACCAAGCGCACCGCCGCCAAGGTGGCCGACGAGCTCAACGAGCGCGGCTTCGCCGCCGGGGCCGTGCACGGCGACCTCGGCCAGGGCGCGCGAGAGCAGGCGCTGCGCGCGTTCCGCAGCGGCAAGGTCGACGTCCTGGTCGCGACCGACGTCGCAGCCCGCGGCATCGACGTGCAGGACATCACCCACGTCGTCAACTACCAGTGCCCCGAGGACGAGAAGACCTACCTGCACCGCATCGGGCGCACCGCTCGTGCCGGCGCGTCGGGGACTGCGATCACCTTCGTCGACTGGGACGACATGCCTCGCTGGTCGCTCATCGACAAGGCGCTCGACCTGGGCTTCGGGGAGCCGGAGGAGACCTACTCGACCTCCGACCACTTCTACGAGGAGCTCGAGATCCCGCCCGACGTCACGGGTGTCCTGCCCCGGGCCAAGCGGACGCGGGCGGGCCTGGAGGCCGAGGAGATCGAGGACCTGGGCGAGACCGGCCGCGCCGGGGGCCGCGGCCCAGCCGCAGGGGGCACCCGGGCAGGCGGCGCCGCAGGGCGCTCACGCTCGCGCAGCCGGTCGGGTGCGGACTCCGCCGAGGCCGGCGAGCGGGCCGAACGGCCGCGCCGCACCGGCTCCCGGCGCCGTACCCGGGGCGGTCAGCCTGCGGACGGTTCCGCGCCGGCCGCGGTTCCGTCGGCCGGCGAGGTCGACAGCGGGGCGCCCCGTCGCCGACGGCGGACCCGTGGCGGTCGCGGCCGTGGCGCGTCGGGTGGCGCGGAGGCCGCCGGCGGCTCGGGCAGCGTCGACGCCTGAGGCCTCGCGACCGGAGCCGTCCAGGGGGTTCCGCGATCTCGGGTCACCCCGCGCCGACGCGACGCTCGGGCTCCGGCAGCACGGACGGCGCATCGGGTGCGGCGCGGACCCCGGCGTCGGTCAGCGCCTGCTGGTAGGCGAGAGCGGCGTCCTCGAGCAGGCCCAGCCCGGCGAGCGCGTCCGCCAGCTCGCGCCAGGCGGCGGCGGCGTGGCGGGAGAGCGCCTGCCCGCTGAGAGACCGGGCAGCCTCCCGGTACGCCGAGACCGCCTCGTCGCGGCGGCCCAGCGCGAGCAGTGCGCGGGCCCGGACCAAGGTGGTGTGGGCGTGCTCCAGCCGCGGGGACGAGCCGAGCCGGGCGAGGGCGGACTCGGCTCGGGCCAGCGCCGCCTCGGGGTGGCCGAGCAGCAGCTCGCCTCGGCCGAGCTCCGTCTCGCAGTAGGCCAGGTCGACCTCGCTGCCGGCGTCGGCCAACGCCTCCAGGGCGGAGGTGAGCTCGCGCATGGCCTCCTCCGGGCGCGGCGGCAGGCAGCGCAGCAACAGCCAGCCGTAGGCGACGCGGAGCCGGCCGAGCGCCCGCAGGTCGTCACCCTCGGCGTAGACCGCAAGGGCCCGCTCGGCGAGCTGGAGGGCGGCGGGCAGGTCGTCGCGCTGCTCGGCCACCAGGCTGGCGTTCCAGTAGACCGCGGCCCGCGCCCGCGTGGACCCGGCCTGCTCCAGGGCGGCCAGCGCCTCGGCGGCCATGGCCTGGGCCCGCGCCAGGTCGCCGCGCTCGTAGTAGGCGCCGAGGACGGTGGACGTCAGCTCGGCATGCAGGTCGGTGCCGGTCAACCCCCACTCGCGAACCTTGGCGAGCGCGGCCTCGCCGACGTCGAGGGAGTACGAGACGTCGCCGAGCTCGTGGTAGCAGCGGACGGCGTCCACGGTGAGCCGCAGGTGCTCGTCGTAGCGCCGCTCCTCGCGGGCCTGCTCCCGCAGCGTCTCGATCTCCCGAAGTGCCTCCTCCAGGCGGCCGAGCGCTTCGAGCGCCCGGGCGAGCAGCCTGCGCCGCCGCCACACGTCGTCCGGCGCGAGGCCGTCCGAGCGAGGGTCCGATGACGCCGTCAGCGCCGTGAGCTGGGAGAGCGCGTCCGCGGGCTCGCCGTTGCGCAGCGCCAGCTCCACGTAGTCCAGCGTCAGCCTGGCTCGCTCGCGCACCGCCGGGTCGTGGCCGCGGGCCAGGTAGTCGACGCCGCAGCCGAGCCGGACCGCCAGAACGGCGAGCACCTCCGCGGTCGGGTGGCGCCGGCCGGACTCCAGCAGCGAGACGTAGCTCGGCGACAGGTCGTCGCCTGCGAGCTGGGCCTGCGACAGCCCCGCTCGGCGACGAGCCTCCCGAAGGCGGTGGGGCAGACCACCGTCGTCGGCCCCGTGCACGTCCGACATCACGACCCCCTGGGCCCCCGGGCCCGCCTGCTCGAGCCCCGCGCGGTCACGACGTTACCTGACAGGATCTGACCACGCGGTTGACTCCCCGGCACCGGGAGGGTTTGACTCGGGGAGTCAGGGGATCTGACACTGGGAGTCATGATGAGCCGTATCGTGTCCGTCGTTGCTGTCGTCCTCGTGCTGCTGGTGGGTAGGGCGGGGGTCGCCGCCGCGGACGGGACGGACGGCGGGAGTCCCAACACCCGGTTGCACCCACCCACCTGCTGCTGAGCTGCACGGCCACCGCCGGGGGCAGCGGTGCACAGGTCGGGGTCCGGGCCTCGCAGGGGAAGGCCCGGCCCCCGATCGCCGTCTGAGAATTCGTCAGATCACGACGCGTCTAGATGCGCAGGCCGACCCGCACCCAGGTCCGGCGGCCGCAGGCCGGGCAGCGCATCCAGGACGCGTGCCGGCGACGCAGCACCGGCAGGTGCACCGACGGCAGCGCCAGGCCGAGCAGGCCGCGCGGAGTGACCGCCGAAGTCTCGTCGCAGACAGAGCACTGGATCGTCACGGCACCGGGCGCCGGCGGCTGCTCGGCGACGCTGTAGAGCGCCCGCCGGCCGTCCGGGTCCGCGGGTCGCGGCTGCGGGATGTCCATGGTCGAGGGCCGGGACGGTGACCGGCGGCGCAACCGGTCGAAGCCGGAATCGCTCATGAGAACAGACCCTCCGCCAAGGCTCGGTAGGCCTCTGCCCCCCGTGTGCGACGCGCGGTGGCGAGCACCGACCGGCCGGCGGCGGGGGCCTCCGCGAAGCGGACTGACTTGGGGATCGGCTCCATGACGTGCAGGCCGTAGCGGCCGGAGACGTCCGCGAGGACGGCACGGGCGTGGTTGGTGCGGCCGTCGTACATCGTCGGCAGCACTCCCAGCACCCGCAGGCCGGGGTTGAGGATCCGCTGCACGTCGTGGATGGTGTCGAGGAGCTGGCCGACGCCGCGGTGCGAGAGCATCTCGCACTGCAGCGGGATGATCACCTCGTCGGCCGCCGTCAGCGCGTTGAGCGTGAGGACGCCGAGGGACGGCGAGCAGTCCAGCAGCACCACGTCGTACGCCGCGGACACCTCCTCCAGAGCGGTCCGCAGCACGAACTCCCGGCCGGGCCGGCTGAGCAGCTGGGCCTCGGTGCCGGCGAGCTCGATGGTGGCCGGCAGCAGGTCGACGCCGTCCTCGGTGGCGTGGATCGCCATCGCCGCGCCTATCCGGCCGAGCAGGACGTCGTGGACGCTGAGCTCCACGGCCTCCGGGTCGAGGCCGAGCGAGAACGTCAGGCAGGACTGGGCGTCCAGGTCGACCAGGAGCACTTTGCGGCCTTGCTCGGCGAGAGCGCTGCCGAGCGAGGCGACGGTCGTGGTCTTGGCCACGCCGCCCTTCTGGTTCGCCACGGCGATGGTCCGGGTCACGCGGACCATTGTGCCCGCCATCCCCCGGGGGTTGTCACGCGTGGAGAGGTAGCGTTCTGACCTGTGAGCACTCCGCCGTTCCTGCACCTGCCCAAGGGCGTGCGCCCGGGCCGGGTCCCGGCCGTGCGGGGCGATCTTGCGGCGCTGCTCGCCGAGCCGGCCGACGGCGGGGACGGCGCGCCAGTGCTCCTCGTCCCCGGGTTCACCGGCTCGAAGGAGGACTTCATCGCCGTCGTGGGCCCGATCGCGGCGGCGGGGCACCCGGTCGTCGCCATCGACCAGCGAGGGCAGTTCGAGTCACCCGGCGACGCCGACCCCGCGTCGTACGACGTGAAGTCTCTCGCCCAGGACCTCCTGGCCGTCGTCCGGCATCTCGGCGAGCGGGTCCACCTCGTCGGCCACTCGTTCGGCGGACTGGTCGCGCGGGCGGCGGCGCTGGCCGAGCCGGCGCTGCTGCGCTCCCTCACCATCCTCAGCTCCGGACCCGCGGCGATCCCGCACCCGGCGGCCAGCAACCTCGAGCTGATCGCCCGGGCCCTGCCGGTGATGGACCTCGAGGCGATCTGGGCGGCCAAGCGCCAGCTCGAGGCACAGACCGAGGCCGGGCGCCCGGAACCGGAGATCGAGGAGTTCCTTCGCCGGCGGTTCCTCGCCAACCACCCCACGGCGCTGCTGCGGTTCGCCGAGCAGCTGCTGACCGAGGATGACCTCGTCGAGGAGCTCGCGACCCTGGAGCTCCCCGTGCTGGTGGCCTTCGGCCCGCACGACGACGCCTGGCCGCCGGCGCTGCAGCACGAGATGGCGCAGCGGCTCGGCGCCCGCGTCGCGGTCATCGAGGGGGCCGGCCACTCCCCCGCGGCGGAGCACCCGGAGACCACCGTCGCGGCGTTCGTGGCGTTCTGGGCGGCGGCTCAGTCGGCGTCGGCGGGCTCACCCAGCGCTGCCCACGGCTCGGCCGGGGGGTAGGCGGCCGACCCCTCGGGGCAGACCCGCGCGAAGTCGCACCAGCGGCAGGCCGGCGACACCTGCGGCGGGAAGAGCAGCTCCGCCTCGGCCTCGTCGACACCGGACCGCCACGCCGAGTCCGCCGCGCTCGCCTCCGCGCCGAGAGCGTCGGCCCGGTCGAGGTGGCGCTGCAGCGACTCGGGGGTGTGGTCGTGGCCGACGAGGGCGCCGGTCGGCAGGTGGTGCAGCTCGACACGGAGACAGGGGCGGCGGAACGTACGCGTGACGGCCAGCGCGTACAGCGCCAGGGCGAGCGAGCTCCGCGCGTCGTACGCCGTGAGCAGTCGCCGCCCGGTCTTGTAGTCGACCACCACCAGCTGCTCGCGGCCGTCCACCGGTCTCTGGTCGAGCCGGTCGATGCGCCCGGACACGGCGATCACCGACGTCCGGGTGGCGACGGTCCGCTCGATGCCCAGCGGGTCGACATCCGGGTCCAGCGTCGCGGCGTAGCGCGTCACCATGTCCCGGGCGCGGTTGCGCCAGTCGGCCGACTGCTCGACGTCGCGGAAGCCCTCGTGGCGCCACACCTGGCCCAGCAGGCGCCCCGCGGCTTCCGGCGTACGGCCAGAAGTGGTGAGGCGATACCAGCCGGCCAGGGCGAGGTGCACGGCGGACCCGAGGCTGTTGTGCGCCCAGGGCGGGCCCTTGGGCGGCGGCGGCCGGTCGAGGTAGGTGAACCGGTAGCGCCGCGGGCAGTCCAACCACGTGATGAGCCGCGTGGGGGTGCACGGGAACAGCCTGGTGGGCAGCCCGTCGAGCGCGAGCTCGCCCTGCGCCGCCGACATCGCGGCTAGGCCTCCTGCACGAACGCCGTCACAGCATCGGCCACGAGCTGCACCGCGATGGCCGAGAGCAGCAGACCTGCGATACGAGTGATGAGGGTGACACCGCTGTCCTTGATGACGCGGATGATGACGACCGAGAACCGCATGAACAGCCAGAGCACGACGTGCACGGCGATGATGCCCGCGGCCAGGGCGCCCGCCGACCACACGTCGTCGACCCGCTGCACGAAGACGATCGTCGCGACGATCGCGCCGGGGCCTGCCAGCAGCGGAGTGCCCAGCGGCACCAGCGCGACGTTGACGTTGCGGGTCTCGACCGGCTCCTCGGCACGCCCGGTCAGCAGCTCCAGCGCCACCAGCAGCAGCAGCAGCCCGCCGGCAGCCTGCATCGCCGGAAGGGTGATGCCGAGGTAGTTCAGGATCGACTGGCCGAACAGCGCGAAGACCGTGATCACGAAGAATGCGACGAGAACAGCTTGGGTGGCGAGGCGCCTGCGCATGCGGTTGGAGCGCCCGCTCGTCAGGCTGAGGAAGAGCGGGATCGTGCCGGGCGGGTCCATGATCACGAAGAGCGTGACGAAGACCTCGACGAAGAACTTGGCGTCCGCAGCGGTCACGCCCGCACCACGATGCTCATCCGCCGATCAGCTCAGGCGCCGACCACGGCGACGGCACCCTCGGCCTGCGCGACCAGGGCCTCGAGCACCTCCGGGTCGGTGGTGTTCTCGCCGAGCCGGTTGGGCTTGCCGCTGCCGTGGTAGTCGCTGGCCCCGGTGGCGAGCAGGCCCAGCTCGACCGCGAGCGAACGCAGGTGCTCGCGCGACTCGGGCGGGTTGTCACGGTGGTCGACCTCCAGGCCGGCCAGCCCCGCGGCGGCCATCGCCCGGATCCCGTCGTCTCCCACGGTGCGGCCGCGCTTGACGGCAGCCGGGTGGGCGAAGACGGGGACGCCGCCGGCCTCGCGCACCAGCCGGACCGCCCGGACCGCGTCGACGTAGTAGTGGCCGACGAAGAACTGGGACCCGTCGTGCAGCAGCGTGTCGAAGGCGGCGGTCCGATCCGGCACGACACCTGCCGCGACGAGCGTGTCGGCGATGTGCGGGCGACCGACCGTGGCGCCCTCCGGGATCTGGTCGAGCACCAGGTCCCACGTGATCGGGTAGTCGGCCGCGGCGAGCTTGGCCACGATCGCCTTCGCCCGGGGTACCCGGTCGTCGAGAGCCATCGCCATCTCCTCGAGCAGATCCTCGTGAGAAGGGTCGAAGAGGTAGGCGAGCAGGTGCAGGCTGATCCCGTCGTAGACGCAGGAGATCTCCGCGCCGCGGACCAGGCGCAGGCCGTCCGGGAGCGACCGCGCGGCCTCGTCCCAGCCGCTGATCGTGTCGTGGTCGGTGAGCGCCACGACGTCGATGCCGGCCGCCGCCGCCGAGCGCATCAGCTCGGCCGGCGACTCGGTGCCGTCGGAGGCGGAGCTGTGCGTGTGGAGGTCGACCCTCATGCGGCGTGCCCGCGGAATCGTGAGCGAAGTGTGCGATTTCGTGGGGTGGTCACGCGGTACAGGGTAGGGGCGCGACAGGGCGTCGTCGGATCAGGTCGTCAGGCGTGGGGACAACGCACCGAAGGGCACGTCCAGCTCGTGCCCTGCGTCGCGCAGGTCGATGAGCGAGAACTCGTCGATCAGCAGGAACCCTGCACTTTCCGGCCACAGCACCGCCCAGATCCAGCAGCCGAGCGCCTCACCCACGTACACCGCACGGTCCTCGGCGGTCGAGAGCGCCCACATCGCGGTCGGGTGACCCGCAGCGTGGATCTTGGCGTCCGGGGGCCGGTCATCGGGCACACTGCCGGCGTCAGGACCGTCGAGCCCGGCGAAGTGGGCGCCCAGCCCGACGCCCGGCTCCTCGGCGACCAGGACCAGCTCCCCGACGCCGCCGAGCGGGGCCGGGCCGGTGCAGGCCACTGCCGTCGCCCTGCCGCCGGTGCGGTCGTCGCCGGCCGACGCGAGGCCGGTGACGAGCCAGCCGCGCGCGAGGGGCCACGGCAGCCACACCGGGACCGCGGCGTGGGCCGCGACGCTGTGCAGCACCTCGGCGGTCGGCTGGACGACCGGCTGGAGGGGCTGCACCGAGCCGTGGGCTACGCAGGTCCATGCGCTCGACCACAGGCCAGGCGCGTGGAGAGCGCCCCCGCACCGGGGACAGACCGGCTCAGCCCTCATGGTGCGAACGCTCCCGCCCGGCCGCCGCCCCCGTCAAGAGGCGTGGGTCAGTCGACGTAACGGCGGGTGGTGCCGGGGCGCTCCTCGACGACCCGTTCGCGGACCGGCCCTTCGACCACGCGCTCGCGCACCGGCTCCTCGACGACCGTGCGCCGACGGACCGGGCGCTCGACGACGGTGCGCCGCTGGATGCGGGAGGGGCCGGCACCCATGAGGCTCATGCCCATGACGAGCACGAGGATCACGGCCAGGATGATCAGAACGGCGGTCATCGCGGAACTCTCCTGTCCCTAGGCTGTCTGGCGTGTTCCCGGCGGCATCGGCACCGAAACGGCGTGTCCCCTGTGTGGGTGCACTCGTACACGACGACGATGGCCGCCTGCTGGTGGTGCGCCGGGCCAGGGAACCAGGCTCGGGCCGGTGGTCCGTCCCCGGCGGACGGGTCGAGCCTGGCGAGACCGACCTGGACGCCGTACGCCGCGAGGTGCTCGAGGAGACCGGGCTGCATGTGACCGTCGGGCTACGGGTCGGCACGGTGCTGCGACCGGGCCTGGCAGACGAGGTCTACGACATCCGCGACTACGCCTGCGCGCTCGCCGTCAGCACCACGCCGGTGGCCGGTGACGACGCGTCCGAGGTGCGCTGGGTGACCCGGGCGGAGCTCAAGGCGCTCGACCTGGTGGACGGGT
>DASVBQ010000207.1:0-10572 GCA_036375795.1 Actinomycetes bacterium | reverse complement strand
GGAGCCAGGTGCCGACCGGGTCGCTCCAGGCCTCGACCGTGAAGGACCAGCGGCCCTCGCTCGTCGGGGTGACCTCGGCGTGCCACCGGTCGGTGCCGGGCGCGCCAAGGCGCATGGGCGTGAAGGGGCCTCTGCGGCCCTTGGCGTCGCGCAGCACGACGTCCGCGGAAACCATGTCGTGGCCCTCGCGGAACACGGTCGCGGAGACCGTGAAGGTCTCGCCGACCACGGCTTTGGCGGGCCAGCGTCCGCAGCCCTCGGCGGGCTGCACGTCAAGGATCGGGATCCGTCCGGTCATCGCGCTCGAACCTACCCAGGTAGCGTCGTCCTGCACACACCCCGGTCAGGGGCGTCCGCACCTCGGGCGGACGGATGACCCGGGCGCGGGGCCACTATCCTCGCGACAGTGAAGGCCATCCGACGGTTCACCGTCCGCACAGTGCTTCCCGCCGCGCTCGAGCCCCTCGGCGAGCTCGCGCTCAACCTTCGCTGGTCGTGGCACACCCCCACCAAGGAGCTGTTCCAGAGCCTGGACCCCGCTCTGTGGGATCGCGTCGGCGCCGACCCGGTGGCGCTGCTCGGCGAGCTGGGACCCGACCGCCTCGCGGCGCTGGCCGACGACGGCGACGTCGTCCGCCGGGTCGGGGACGCGGCGGCAGACCTTCGGGCCTACCTCGAGGGCGACCACTGGTACCAGGGGCTGGCCGCCGGTCACCACGAGGTCGCCCGGACCGAGGTCCCCAAGGCCATCGCCTACTTCTCCCCCGAGTTCGGCATCACGGCGGTCCTCCCGCAGTACTCCGGCGGTCTCGGGATCCTGGCCGGTGACCACCTCAAGGCGGCCAGCGACCTCGGCGTTCCGGTCGTCGGCGTCGGCCTGCTCTACCGCTCCGGCTACTTCGCCCAGTCGCTCTCCCGTGAGGGCTGGCAGCAGGAGCGCTACCCCGTCCTAGACCCTGACGGGATGCCCATCTCGCAGCTGCGCGAGGCGTCCGGCGAGCCGCTGAAGGTGCATGTCGGACTGCCCGGCGGGCGCCGCCTGGTGGCCCAGGTGTGGAGGGCCCAGGTCGGTCGGGTGCCGCTGCTGCTGCTCGACTCGGACGTCGAGGACAACGAGCTGGCCGAGCGGGACGTCACCGACCGGCTCTACGGCGGCGGCAGCGAGCACCGCCTGCTCCAGGAGATGCTGCTCGGCATCGGTGGCGTACGGGCCCTGCGGGCCTTCAGCCGGCTGACCGGCGCGCCGGCCCCCGAGGTGTTCCACACCAACGAGGGGCATGCCGGCTTCCTCGGCGTCGAGCGGATCCGCGAGCTGACCGAGGAGACGGGACTCGCCTTCGACGAGGCGGTCGAGGCAGCGCGGTCGGCGACGTTGTTCACCACGCACACGCCGGTCCCGGCCGGCATCGACCGCTTCTCCCGCGACCTCGTCGCCCAGCACTTCGGCGGCGACAACGCCTGTCCCGGTGTCCCGGTCGAGCGGGTGCTCGCTCTCGGGGCCGAGGACTACGACGGCGGTGACCCGAGCGTCTTCAACATGGCGGTGATGGGCTTCCGGCTCGCGCAGCGGGCCAACGGCGTCTCCGAGCTGCACGGCCACGTGGCCCGCGACATGTTCGCGCAGCTCTGGCCCGGCTTCGACGAGCCGGAGGTCCCGATCGGCTACATCACGAACGGCGTCCACGCGCCGACCTGGGTGGCGCCGGAGGTCTTCGTGCTGGCCGAGCGGGAGATGGGCAGCGGCCTCACCGAGCATCCCACCGACGCCAGCCGCTGGGAGGCGATCAAGCGGGTCTCCGACGGCGACATCTGGGCGGTCCGGCGGCTGCTGCGCGGTCGGCTGGTCGAGGACGCCCGTCGCCGGGTGCGGGTGTCCTGGTGCCAGCGCGGTGCCAGCGAGGCCGAGCTGGGCTGGGTCGACCAGGTGCTCGACCCGGACGTGCTCACGATCGGGTTCGCTCGTCGAGTGCCGTCGTACAAGCGGCTGACGTTGATGCTGCGCGACCCCGAGCGGCTCACGTCGCTGCTGCTGCACCCCGAGCGCCCGATCCAGCTCGTCATCGCGGGCAAGGCGCACCCGGCCGACGACGGTGGCAAGAAGCTGATCCAGGAGCTGGTTCGCTTCGCCGACCAGGCGAACGTCCGGCACCGCATCGTGTTCCTCCCCAACTACGACATCGGGATGGCGCAGACGCTCTACCCGGGCTGCGACGTGTGGCTGAACAACCCGCTGCGGCCGCTCGAGGCCTGCGGCACGTCGGGCATGAAGGCCGCGCTCAACGGGTGCCTGAACCTCTCGGTGCTCGACGGCTGGTGGGACGAGATGTACGACGGCCACAACGGCTGGGCCATCCCCACGGCCGACGGCGTCACGGACCCGGACCACCGCGACGACCTGGAGGCCGGGGCCCTCTACGACCTGCTCGAGCACACCGTCGCGCCGCTGTTCTACGGCCGGGACGGCGACGGCCACCCCCAGCGGTGGATCGAGATGGTCCGGCACACGCTGCAGACCCTCGGCCCGAAGGTGCTCGCCAGCCGCATGGTCCGCGACTACGTGCTGGGGCTGTACGCCCCCGCGGCGGCCTCGTCGCGCGCGCTGGACGGCAACTACGTGGGCGCCCGCGAGCTGGCCGCCTGGAAGCACCGCGTCCGGGCTTCCTGGTCGGGCGTGCGGGTCGACCACGTCGAGGCGTCCGGTGTCGCCGACGCCCCTGAGGTCGGGAGCACGCTGGAGCTGCGCGCCTTCGTCTCGCTTGGCCAGCTCACACCGGCGGACGTCGACGTGCAGGTGGTCTACGGGCGGGTCGACGAGGCCGACCGCCTCAACGACTCGTCCACCGTGTCGCTGCGCCACGACGAGACGTACGAGGGTGGACGCCATCGCTACGTCGGCGAGGTGAAGCTCGACCGGCCGGGGCCCTTCGGCTACACCACCCGGATCGTGCCGCAGCACCCGCTGACCAGCGGCCCGGCCGAGCTCGGCCTGGCGGCGCTGCCGGCCGAGAGCGTGGGCATGGACAGCGGCGTCCTGCGCTAGCTGGTCGCCCGGCGCCCGGCTCGGCGGCCATCGGCAACCCGCGGCGACGTACCGAAGACACGGTGGAAGCCCGGATTCCGACCCGCGACACGCGGCGGGTCGGGCGTTTCACCGTGATTCGGGCCCGCTGAGCCCGGACGAGCGTTTGCGGAGTGCCGGGGCCGGGATCAGGGGCGGGCGGCCAGGACCTGCAGGCTGTGCGGGACGAGGTCGACCGCTGATCCCGCCGGCACCCTGGCGCCGGGGGTGGGTTGCTCGTCGCGGGTGTCCAGCACGACGTCGTACGACGTGCCCCACGGCTGGTCCGGCAGGACGAACGGCTCCGACGCGGGACCCGTGTTGAGCAGCACCAGCAGGCACAGGTCGCCGCCGCCGTCCCGGCCCGGCTTGCCCGCGAGGTACATGCCCAGCACCCGCTGGTCGTGGTTGAACCAGCCCTCCGGTGCCATCTCCCGGCCGTCGGCACCGAACCACGCGAGGTCCTTGACGCCGTCCGGGTGAGCCGGGCGGCCCTCGAAGAACGCGTCGTGACGAAGGACGCGGTGCTCCCGGCGCAGGGCGAGCAGGGCCCGGGCCCACGCGTGCAGGTCGTGCCGCCAGTGGTCCTTCGCCCACGGCAGCCACGAGGTCTCGTCGTCGAGGCAGTAGGCGTTGTTGTTGCCGCGCTGCGTCCGCCCGGTCTCGTCACCCGCGGAGAGCAGCGGGATGCCCGAGGACACCAGCAGGGTCGCGAGCAGGTTGCGCATCATCCGGCGCCGGAGCGCGAGGATGTCCCGGTTGTGGGTGCGGCCCTCGTGGCCGCAGTTCCAGCTGCGGTTGTGGTCCGAGCCGTCCCGGCCGTCCTCCCCGTTGGCCTCGTTGTGCTTACGGTCGTACGAGACGAGGTCGTGCAGGGTGAACCCGTCGTGGGCCGTGACGAAGTTGACCGACGCCAGCGGCCCGCGGTCACTGACCTCGAACACGTCCGACGACCCGGAGAGCGCGTAGGCCAGGTCACGCACCCCACCCCCGTGCGCGTGGCCGTGGCTGCCGAGCCAGGCCCCGCGCACCGTGTCGCGGTAGCGGTCGTTCCACTCCGTCCACGGGGCCGGGAAGCTGCCCAGCTGGTAGCCGCCCGGCCCGAGGTCCCACGGCTCGGCGATGAGCTTCACCCTGGACAGCACCGGGTCCTGCGCGATGACAGCGAAGAACGTGCCTGCCGGGTCGAACCCGAGGCTGCCGCGCGCGAGCGTCGGCGCGAGGTCGAACCGGAAGCCGTCGACGTGCATCTCCTGCGCCCAGTAGCGCAACGAGTCGGCGACCATCTGGAGGCTTCGGTGGTGGCGCAGGTCCAGCGAGTTGCCGCAGCCGGTCACGTCTTCGTACGAGCCGTCGTGCCGCAGCCGGTAGTAGGCCTCGTTGTCCAGCCCGCGCCACGACAGCGTCGGCCCGTCGTCACCGCCCTCCGCGGTGTGGTTGTAGACGACGTCGAGGATGACCTCGAGCCCTGCCTCGTGCAGGCTGCGGACCATCTGCTTGAACTCGGCCACCTGCTGGCCGCGGGTGCCGGTTGCGGCGTAGCCGCCGTGCGGGGCGAAGAAACCGAGCGTGTTGTAGCCCCAGTAGTTGACCAGGCCCTGGCGCAGCAGGGCCGGCTCGCTGGCGACGTGGTGGACCGGCAGCAGCTCCACGGTCGTGATGCCGAGGTCGAGGAGGTGATCGACGGCAGCGGGATGGGCCAGGCCGGCGAACGTCCCGCGCAGCTCCTCCGGCACCTCGGGGTGCAGCCTCGTGAATCCCCGGACATGCAGCTCGTAGAGGACGGTGTCGGCCCATGGCACGTCGGGGGACGTGTCGTCGCCCCAGTCGAAGCGGTCGTCGACAACGATCGACCACCGACCGTCGATGGCTCGTGCGTACGGGTCGACGAGCAGCACGTCGGGGTCGTACCGGTGGCCGTGCGGGGGATCCCATGGTCCGTGGACCCGGAAGCCGTAGCGCTGGCCGGGACGCACGCCGCGGACGTGGCCGTGCCAGACCTCGTGGAGCCGGGTCGTGAGCGGGACTCGGGTCTCGTGGCCGTGCTCGTCGGCGAGGCAGAGGTCGACCGCATGGCCACGACTGAACACGGCGAACGAGGTGCCGTCCGCGTCCGGCACCGCTCCGAGCGTCGGGACCGGTGTGCTCATCAGTGGCACCGTAGCGGGGGCGACGGGACCGGGCGGGCAGGGTCGTTACCCTTTCGCGGCATGACCGCACCTGAGTACGTCCGGCTCGAGGTCGAGGACCGCATCGGCACCATCAGGCTGGATCGGCCGCCGATGAACGCCCTCAACGTCCAGGTGCAGGAGGAGCTGCGCGCCGCGGCGCAGAGCGCCGCCGAGCGCAAGGACGTGCACGCCGTGGTGCTCTACGGCGGCGAGAAGGTCTTCGCGGCGGGCGCTGACGTCAAGGAGATGGCGGCCATGTCCTACACGGACATGGTCGACCGCGCGGGCGCGTTGCAGTCGTCGTTCACCGCCGTGGCCCGCATCCCCAAGCCGGTCATCGCCGCGGTCACCGGCTACGCGCTCGGCGGCGGCTGCGAGCTCGCGCTCTGCGCGGACCTGCGGGTGTGCGCCGACAACGCCAAGCTCGGCCAGCCGGAGATCCTCCTCGGTGTCATCCCCGGTGCGGGCGGCACCCAGCGGCTGCCCCGGCTGGTCGGCCCGTCGCGGGCCAAGGACATCATCTTCAGCGGCCGGTTCGTCGATGCCGAGGAAGCGCTGCGCATCGGCCTGGTCGACAAGGTCGTCCCGGCGGACGAGGTCCATGGCGCGGCGCGGGAGATGGCGGCCCGCTTCGTCGGCGGCCCGACCTACGCCCTGCGCGCCGCGAAGGAGGCCGTCGACCGCGGCCTGGAGACCGACCTGGACAGCGGCCTCGAGCTCGAGCGGCTGCAGTTCGCCGGGCTGTTCGCCACCGCCGACCGGACCATCGGCATGGAGTCGTTCGTGGCGAACGGCCCCGGCAAGGCCGTCTTCGAGGGCAGGTAGGCGCCCGTGTCCGTGCAGCCGACACAGCCGACGCAGCCGACTGACGCCGACGTCGAACGGGCCTGGAGCGACCCCAAGCTCGCGAACGTGCTGTACCACGACTGGGAGGCGTCGACCTACGACGAGAAGTGGTCGATCTCCTACGACGAGCGGTGCATCGACTACGCGCGGGGACGGTTCGAGGCGATCGCCGGCCGCGACGGCTGGCCGTACGCCGAGGCGCTCGAGCTCGGAAGCGGCACCGGCTTCTTCCTGCTGAACCTCATGCAGGGCGGCGTCATCGCGAAGGGTCACGTCACCGACCTCTCGCCCGGCATGGTCGACGCGGCGGTGCGCAACGGCACGGCGCTCGGGCTCGACGTGGACGGCAGGGTCGCGGACGCCGAGTCGATCCCGTACGACGACGCGAGCTTCGACCTGGTCGTCGGCCACGCGGTGCTGCACCACATTCCCGATGTCGAGCTCGCCTTCCGCGAGGTGCTGCGGGTCCTCAAGCCGGGCGGCCGGTTCGTCTTCGCGGGCGAGCCGACCAACGTCGGCGACTGGTACGCCCGCCGGCTCAGCCGCCTGACCTGGAAGGCGACCACGACGGTCACGCACCTGCCGCCGCTGCGCCGGCAGTGGTCGCGCCCCGTCGAGGACCTGGCCGAGTCGTCGCGCGCCGCGGCGCTGGAGTCGGTGGTCGACCTGCACACCTTCGACCCGCGCGAGCTCGCGGCGACCGCGCTGCGAGCCGGCGCGGTGGACGTGCGCACGACGACAGAGGAGCTCACGGCCGCCTTCTTCGGCTGGCCGGCGCGCACCGTCGAGGCGGCCGTCAACCCGGCGCGCCTGGGCTGGGGATGGGCGATGTTCGCCTACCGCTCGTGGCAGCGGCTCTCCGCCGTCGACCGGGTTCTCGGCCGCGTCTTGCCGCAAGCCATGTTCTACAACGTCCTGGTCACCGGGACCCGGCCGCTCTGAGCCGGCCAGCAATGCGGCGACGACGTGACCCGCGGCAGGTGCCGCTGTGGCGGTTCCTGTCGCCGTCCAGCATCCGCTGGGTGCTCCGGCACCGCGCCTATACCCCGTACCACCTCATCCGGTACTGGCGGTTCCTCGTGCTGCGGCTGCGGCACCCCGACGTCGTCACGGAGGGCATGGTCTACCTCGGGCGCGGCGTCGAGCTGACCGCACGGAGGGGCTACGGCCGCATCGTGCTCGGCCGGTGGGTGCACATCGGCGACGGCAACCGGCTGCGCGCCCACGAGGGCACCTTGCGCATCGGCGACAAGACGGTGCTCGGCCGGGAGAACACGCTCAACTGCTACCTCGACCTCGACATCGGGCCGCGGTGCATCGTCGCCGACTGGGTCTACATGTGCGACTTTGACCACCGCACCGACGACGTCCACGTACCGATCAAGGACCAGGGGATCGTCAAGACGCCGGTGCGGGTCGACGAGGACGTGTGGGTCGGCGTGAAGGCCTCCGTGCTGCGCGGCGCGCAGGTCGGCCGCGGCACCGTCGTCGCGGCGCACGCCGTCGTGCGGGGAACGGTCCCGCCGTACAGCGTCGTCGCGGGCGTGCCGGGCCGGGTCGTGCGAGACCGGGTCGCTGCCTACGAGGCAGCCGCCGCGGAGCGCGCCGCACTCGCGGACATGGCGCGCAAGGCCGCCGAGGTCAGGTCTGCGGGACGGTCGGACTAGCCGGCTCCACCACGGGCTCGGGGGCGTCGACGTCGAAGGCCGCGACGGCGAGGGCGAGCCCGACCAGGACGATGACGACCGGTGCGACGACGGGCATCGCGCCCATCACCGCGGCCGGCGCGAATGCGGCGGTCAGGACGAGCAGTGCAACCAGTCGGCTCACGAGGTCACCTCGCAACGGGGTCGGCAGGACGACCGCTCCATGCCCAGCGCACCCTGCCGTCAAGCGCCCGTCAAGGGAACAGTGGCCCTGGTCACGTCAGGACGCGGGCGTCGAGGTGGGGGACGACGACGTTTCCTGCCGGTCCGCGACGTTCGTCCGGCCGGCCGGTGAGCAGGCCGTCGGCGAGCTCGCAGAACCGGCGTACGTGGCCGGCGAGCCGCTCGCGGGCGTACCCGGCGGCACTGTCACGGGACACCATGAAGGCCCAGTCACTGGACAGGGCGAGCAGGGCCTCGCGGGCGAGGTCGTCGAGCCGCGGGCAGCGGGCCGAGCCCGAAGGGGAGCACCGGCGTACGGCGTCGACGAGATGCTCCGCCACCTGCCGCGCTTCGTGTGCGAGGTCCGCGACCGGCGCCCCGGCCCAGAGCCGGAGGTCCTTGCCCGCGCCCCACGAGCCGGTGGGAAGCTCGACCGGTCGCGCCGCGTCCCGCTGCTCGGCCACGGCCTGGGCCAGCGTCGCCGGGCGGACCCCGGCCTCGGGCAGCATCCGCAGCGTGTGCTCGAGGAACAGCGGGCCCTCGTGCCACCAGTGCCCGAACAGCTCGGTGTCCCACGCCACCACCGCCAACGGCGTCTCGCCGGCGGCGCTTCGGCGCATCAGCCGGTCGCGGACCGCCCCGACGAAGGACGCGGCGTCGCGGCGAGCCCGCTCCGCGGCGTGCTCCGGGCGGTAGGGCCGCTTGTACGGATGGGCTGGGTCGGTGACTCGGGCGGTGCGGAACCCGGACGGGTGGTCGAAGGCGTGGAAGTCGCGGTAGTCGGCCCCGCGGGGGTAGCCGGACCGGGCGGACCAGACGTGGTCGGTCAGCTCGAGGTCGCGACCGACGACGGCGACGTCCCCGGCGAGCCACACCCGGTCGGTGCTTCCCCCGGCGGCGACCAGGGTGGGCTCGTCGACCATCAGGTGGCCGACGCCTTCGCGGGCGAGCAGCCGGTCCAGTCCGGGAGCAACCGCGCACTCCGGCGCCCAGATGCCGGCCGGGCGGTGACCGAGCCGGACGGCGGCATCGTCGAGGCCGCTGCGCAGCGCCAGCCGGGCGACCGGCTCGGGCAGCAGGGGCAGCACCGGGTGGGTGGCCGGGCCGCCGAGGAGCTCGACCGTCCCGGCGTCCACCAGGGGTCGCAGCGCGGCCGACCCCCCGCTGCGCCAGCCTCGCTCGAAGGTCTCGATCGCCGCGCCCGCCGCCCGGAACTCGTGGGCGGCCAGGTCGCGCAGGTCAGCGTCGGCGCCGGGACGGACGGCAAGCTCCTCGGCGCGCAGCCGCCACCGGCCGAGCCACAGGTGCATCTCCCGCAGGCAGTACGGGTCGTCGAGCTGCGCTGCCAGGACCGGGGTCAGGCCCAGCGACAGCAGGTCTGTGCGCCCTTCGTCCGCCAACCGGTGCAGCGCGTCGACCAGCGGGAGGTACGACGCCGACCACGCCTGGTGCAGCCATTCCTCGCCGACCGGCCAGGTGCCGTGGTGAGCCACCCACGGCAGGTGGGTGTGCAGGACGATGCAGAGCGTCCCCACGGGGCGCTGCGTCACCGGCGCAGCCCGACGGCGAGCAGGTCGAGAGAGCCGGGGTGGCCGCCGACGGTGAAGTCGTCCGCGGTGACCGACGTGACGGCGTCGGCGAGCGCACGGGGCCAGTCGTCAGGTGGCGCAGCCACCTGGGCTGCCACCAGGCCGCCGACGGGGGCGAGCTCGTGGTCCAGGGCGTCGAGGCGCGGCCCGTGGTGCAGCCCGGTGATGCCCGTCACCTCGAGGTGCGGGCTCATGAGGTCGGTCAGCTCGCCGGCGTCCAGCTCCCGGCTGTGGAAGGGGTTGCCGGGCGGGAAGGTGCGCCGGTTCGGCGTGGTCAGCACCAGCCGCCCGCCCGGTCGCAGCACCCGGGCACACTCGCGGACGAACCGGTCCTGGTCCCACAGGTGCTCGACGACCTGGCTGCTCACGACGAGGTCGACGCCGCCGGTGCGGCAGGGCAAGTGGACCAGGTTGGCCCGGGCCGGACGTACGTCGTCGTAGCGGGTCGCCACGTGCCGCAAGGTGGGCTCGTCGAGGTCGAGGCCGAGCACCACCGCGGCACCGGCGGCCGCCAGCAGCGCCCCGCCGTACCCCTCTCCGCAGCCCGCCTCGACGACGACACCACCCGGCAGGGGCAGCTCCCGCACCACCCAGTGGTAGGCCGCCTCGTGCCGCCGGAACCAGTAGTTCTCGTGCCAGACGCCAGGCAGCGTCCGCTCACCGGTGAGGGGCAGGTACGTCACGCCCGCAGGTTCGCACACCACGGCCTCGGGTCCTCCGGCGGCGAGACTGGACCGGGCCCAGATCACGGTGAAAGCCCGTCGGCAGCGCGCACAAGACGCGTAAACGATCGGTTTCACCGTCGTTCGGGTACGCGCGGCTCGGCTCGGCTCGTCTCGGCTCGGCGCCGCAGGCGGACGTGCACGCATGACGGTCGGCCGACGACCACTGGCGCTCATCAATTCTGGTGATGCGCGACGTCCAGGTCTCGGCTTGACTTCTCGAGATCGTCGGGCTTCGGGGGGAAGGGGCCCGACATTCTCATGGGAGGGTTCATGAAGTTCCTTGCACGCACGGGGGTCGCCGCTGTCGCGGCGGGC
>DASVBQ010000197.1:0-7423 GCA_036375795.1 Actinomycetes bacterium | reverse complement strand
CGCGCTCGCCTGGTTGCACGACCGGCCAGGTGTGTCGTCGGTGATCCTCGGCGCGCGCACCACGGACCAGCTCACGGACAACCTCGCCGCGACCGGACTGCACCTGACACCGGAGGAGACGGCCCGCCTGGACGCGGCCAGTGACCCGCGGCCGGCCGACTACCCCTACGGCACGATCGCGCTCGGCCAGCGCAGCCGGGACGTCGGCCCGCGCCCCTGAGGTGGTCCAGCTCGGGCGGTTGACCGACCGTCAGGGGCAGCGCACAGTGCGCGCATGGGGACGACGCTGGTGGTCGGGGCGAGCGGTCAGCTCGGCGGGAGGATCACCCGGCGGCTCCTCGAGGCGGGGCAGAGCGTCCGAGTCCTGGCTCGGGAGGGCTCGGACGTCTCCGCGCTGATGGCGCTCGGGGCCGGCGTGACGGCCGGTGACCTGAAGGACCCTGCCTCGCTGAAGCGAGCCGTGGACGGCGTGCACCGGGTGCTCACGACGGCCACCTCCGCGGCACGCGGCGAGCCGGACACCGCCGAGACGGTCGACCGCGCCGGCAACATGGCCCTCGTCGACGCCGCGGCCTCCGCCGGCGTCGAGCGGTTCCTGCTGGTGTCGCCCCAGGGCGCCGACCCGTCCAGCCCCGTGCCGTTCCTCGCCGCCAAGGGTGAGGCCGAGCGCCACCTGCAGGCGAGCGGCCTGCCGTGGACCGTCCTGGCCTGCGACGTGTTCATGGACGTCTGGGTGCCGATGTGGGTGCTCGGGCCGATCGCTCAGGGACAGCCGGTGCGGCTGCTCGGCGGGTCCCGTCGCCGGCACTACTTCCTGGCGGTCGACGACGTCGCCGACCTGGCCGTCGCGGCGGTCGCCGCGGACGCGGCCCGGGACTCCCGGCTGCTCGTCGGCGGTCCGCAGCCACTGTCCTGGTCCGACGTCGTCGCCATCGTCGAGCAGGTCCACGGCCACCGGGTAGACACGGTCCGGATCCCTGCCGACCGGCCGGTCGAGGGGCTGCCCGAGACGGTGTCCGGGCTGCTGCTCAGCCTGGAGACCTACGACAGTCCGCCGCCGATGGACGCCGAGGAGGCGCGCACGGCGTACGGCGTGGAGCTGACCAGCCTGCAGGACTGGCTGCGCGCCGCCCCACACTGACGGCGTGCCCCTGACCTGCGCCGATTTCGGCGCGACGCCGGTCGGCTGGTAGCCTGCGGTACTGCCGCCGTTGCGGCGTGAGCCACTTTCGATCTGTCCGTGATGAAGACCGGGCAGAGCTCGCCTGACCCCCCGAGGAGCGCCCTGTGCCGCTGGACACCGCCACGAAGAAGCAGATCATCTCAGAGCACGGCAGTGCCGAGACCGACACGGGCTCGCCGGAGGTCCAGGTCGCGATGCTCTCGCGCCGGATCAGCGACCTCACCGAGCACCTCAAGGAGCACAAGCACGACCACCACTCGCGTCGTGGCCTGCTGCTGCTCGTCGGCCGGCGTCGCCGGCTGCTCAACTACCTGGCCAAGAAGGACATCAACCGCTACCGCGCGTTGATCGAGAAGCTCGGCCTCCGCCGCTAGGCGCAAACACCACTCACAAGAGGAGCGGTTCGCCCCGGCGTTCCGGTCCTCGGTAGTGGCCAGCGGACGCGGCCGGCGCACCAGTGGCCGACCCTCCGAGGGCTTCCATCGAAGACCGGCGTCGCGACCTGCTCCCCACAGAGGAACAGGAGAGTGACCCAGTGACAACACAGCAGGGTCAGACCGAAATTCATGTCGCCGACGCCGTCATCGACAACGGCTCGTTCGGCACGCGCACCGTCCGCTTCGAGACCGGGCGCCTCGCCCGCCAGGCCGCCGGCTCGGTCGCCGCGTACCTCGACGACGACACGATGCTGCTCTCGGCCACCACGGCCGGCAAGCACCCCAAGGAGCAGCTCGACTTCTTCCCGCTGACCGTCGACGTCGAGGAGCGGATGTACGCCGCCGGGCGGATCCCCGGCTCGTTCTTCCGTCGGGAGGGCCGGCCCAGCGAGGACGCCATCCTCACCTGCCGGCTCATCGACCGGCCGTTGCGCCCGACGTTCGCGAAGGGCCTGCGCAACGAGGTCCAGGTCGTCATCACGGTGATGGCCCTCGACCCCAAGGACATGTACGACGTCGTGGCGATCAACGCCGCGTCCGCCTCCACCCAGCTGTCCGGCCTGCCGTTCAGCGGCCCGGTCGGCGCCACTCGCGTCGCCCTCGTGGACGACCAGTGGGTGGCGTTCCCGACCCACGAGCAGCTCGAGCGGGCCGTCTTCGACATGGTCGTCGCCGGCCGCATCGCCGGTGATGACGTCGCCATCATGATGGTGGAGGCCGAGGCCACCACCTCCGCCTGGAACCTCATCACGTCCGAGGGCAAGACCGCTCCCACCGAAGAGATCGTCGCCCAGGGCCTCGAGGCCGCCAAGCCGTTCATCAAGGTGCTCTGCGATGCGCAGCAGCAGCTCGCGGACAAGGCAGCGAAGCCGACCGCCGAGTTCCCGCGCTTCCTCGACTACCAGGACGACGTCTTCGAGGCCGTCACCAACCTGGTGAGCGACGAGCTCGCGCAGGCCCTGACGATCGCGGGCAAGCAGGAGCGCGAGACCGAGCTCGACCGCATCAAGGACGCCGCCAAGGAGAAGCTGGCCGCCCAGTTCGAGGGGCGCGAGAAGGAGATCAGCGCGGCCTACCGCTCGGTCACCAAGAAGCTCGTCCGCCAGCGCATCCTGCGCGACAAGGTCCGCATCGACGGCCGCGGCCTGTCCGACATCCGCACGCTCTCGGCCGAGGTCGAGGTGCTCCCGCGGGTGCACGGCTCGGCGCTGTTCGAGCGCGGTGAGACCCAGATCCTCGGGGTCACGACACTGAACATGCTCCGCATGGAGCAGATGATCGACACGCTCAACCCCGAGAACCGCAAGCGCTACATGCACAACTACAACTTCCCGCCCTACTCGACCGGCGAGACCGGCCGGGTGGGCTCGCCGAAGCGGCGCGAGATCGGCCACGGTGCGCTCGCCGAGCGCGCCCTGCTCCCGGTCCTGCCGACGCGCGAGGAGTTCCCGTACGCGATCCGCCAGGTGTCCGAGGCACTCGGCTCCAACGGCTCGACGTCCATGGGCTCGGTGTGCGCGTCGACCATGTCGCTGATGCAGGCCGGCGTGCCGCTGCGCGCCCCGGTGGCGGGCATCGCGATGGGTCTGGTGTCCGACGAGGTTGACGGAACGACGGAGTACGCCGCGCTGACCGACATCCTCGGCGCCGAGGACGCGTTCGGCGACATGGACTTCAAGGTCGCCGGCACGCGGGAGTTCGTCACCGCGATCCAGCTCGACACCAAGCTCGACGGCATCCCGGCCTCGGTGCTCGCCTCGGCGCTCACCCAGGCCAAGGAGGCCCGTCTGCACATCCTCGACGTGATGCACGAGGCGATCGACGCGCCGGACGAGATGTCTCCGCACGCGCCGCGCATCATCACGATCAAGATCCCGGTCGACCAGATCGGCGCGGTCATCGGCCCCAAGGGCAAGATGATCAACCAGATCCAGGACGACACGGGTGCCGAGATCACCATCGAGGACGACGGCACGATCTACATCGGCGCCACCGACGGTCCGAAGGCCGAGGCGGCCCGCCAGATGATCAACGGCATCGCCAACCCGACGATGCCCGAGGTCGGCGAGCGCTACCTCGGCACCGTGGTCAAGACCACGACCTTCGGGGCGTTCGTCTCGCTGGTCCCGGGTCGTGACGGCCTGCTGCACATCTCGAAGCTGCGCGCGCTCGCGGGCGGCAAGCGCGTCGACAACGTCGAGGACGTCGTCAAGGTCGGCGACAAGGTGCAGGTCCAGATCGCGGAGGTCGACCCGCGCGGCAAGCTCTCGCTGGTGCCGGTCGAGGCCGAGAGCGCGTCCGATGCTCCCGCCGAGGCCGCCCCCGCCGATACCGAGGCCTGAGTTGGCCCGACAGGTCACCCGCACGCTCGACCGGGGGGACGGCGGCGGCGGCATCGTCCGCCACACCGTCCTGCCCGGCGGGCTGCGTGTGGTCACGGAGGCGGTGCCGACCCTCCGGTCGGTGACCGTGGGCATCTGGGTGGGCGTCGGCTCGCGCGACGAGTCCCCGACGCTGGCCGGTGCCTCGCACTACCTCGAGCACCTGCTGTTCAAGGGCACCCGCCGACGTGACGCGCTCGCGATCTCGGCCGCGATCGACGCGGTCGGGGGCGAGATGAACGCCTTCACGTCCAAGGAGTACACGTGCTACTACGCGCGTGTCCTCGACACCGACCTGCCGCTGGCCGTCGACGTCGTGTGCGACCTGGTCACCTCGTCGCGGATCCGCACGGCGGACGTCGACTCGGAGCGTGGCGTGATCCTCGAAGAGATCGCCATGCACGAGGACGACCCGACCGACATGGTCCACGACCAGTTCGCCCAGGTCCTGTTCGGTGACGCGCCACTGGCCCGCCCCGTCCTCGGGACCGTGGACTCGATCGAGTCCATCGGCCGGGGCGCGATCGCCGGCTACTACCGGCGCCGTTACCGGCCGCAGGACATGGTCGTCGCGGTGGCCGGCAACGTGGACCACGCGACGGTCGTCCGCCTGGTGAAGCGCGCCTTCGACACCGCGGGCATGCTCGACGGCGACGCCGCGCCCGCGGCACCGCGAGCCGGTGACGGTCGGGCCCAGCCGGCCGGCGGCGTCCGCGTCGTGCGCCGGGCGACCGAGCAGGCCAACGTCGTGATCGGCGGCCTCGGGCTCAGCCGCAGCGACGACCGGCGCTTCGCGCTCGGCGTCCTCAACGCCGCGCTCGGTGGCGGGATGTCGTCGCGGCTGTTCCAGGAGGTGCGCGAGAAGCGCGGGCTGGCGTACAGCGTCTACAGCTACCACGCGCAGTACGCCGACACCGGGCTGTTCGGCGTCTACGCCGGCTGCGTACCGCGCAAGGTGGACGACGTGCTCGCCCTGTGCCGGGAGGAGATCGACAAGGTCGCAGTGCAGGGCATCACCGCGGAGGAGCTCGAGCGCGGGAAGGGGCAGCTGCGCGGCAACCTCGTCCTGGGGCTCGAGGACACCGGCTCCCGGATGAGCCGCATCGGGAAGGCCGAGCTCGTCTACGGCGAGCTGCTCTCGGTGGACCAGGTGCTCTCGCGGATCGACTCGGTCAGCCTGGACGACGTCTCGGCCGTCGCCTCCGACCTGCTCACGAGCCCGCAGACGCTGGCCGTCGTCGGCCCGTTCGACGAGTCCCGCGACTTCACCACCGCCGTCGGCTGAGCGAGACCCGACGGGGCGTCGAGTTGCACGATCCCCACCGGGTTGGTGGGGTGTGCGCCATGACGGTGCGAGTGGGCGTCCTGGGCGCTGCGGGTCGGATGGGCAGCGAGGCCTGTCGGGCCGTGGAGGGCGCCGACGACATGGAGCTGGTCGCCCGCGTGGGATCCGCCGACCCCCGGACGACGCTGACCGATGCCGGGGTGCAGGTCGCGGTCGACCTCACCCGCCCGGGTGCCGTCATGGACAACCTGAAGTTCTGTGTCGACCACGGCATCCACGCGGTGGTGGGCACGAGCGGCTTCGACGAGGTGCGCCTCGAGACGCTGCGCGGCTGGCTGCAGGACGCGCGCAACGGCGTCGGCGTGGTCATCGCGCCCAACTTCGCGATCGGCGCTGTGCTGATGATGCGCTTCGCCGCGCAGGCCGCGCCGTACTTCGAGTCGGTCGAGGTGGTCGAGCTGCACCACCCGGACAAGGCCGACGCGCCGAGCGGCACGGCCCGACGTACCGCCGAGATGGTCGCCGCGGCCCGGGCCGCCGCCGGCGCGGGACCCATGCCGGACGCCACCACCACCGCCCTGGAGGGAGCGCGCGGGGCGTCGGTCGACGGGGTGCCGGTCCACTCGGTGCGCGCCCGGGGCCTGGTCGCCCATCAGGAGGTGCTGCTCGGTGGCACGGGGGAGCTGCTGACGCTCCGGCACGACTCGCTGGACCGGTCGTCCTTCATGCCCGGGGTGCTGCTGTCGGTGCGCCAGGTGGCCTCACGCCCGGGGCTCACCGTGGGGCTGGAGCATCTCCTCGACCTGACCTGAGACCGACCGCAGGCCGGCGTGCGCGACCAGGACGGCGATCGCGAGCCCGAGGCCGGCCAGCCCGCCGAGCAGAACTCCCCAGATCGTCGGGGTGGGCTCGCCCACCAGGGTCGAGGCCCACGTACCGGCCACGAGGGCAACCAGGTACAGACCGACCGCCATCGCCATGCGGTGCCGCATGGGCAGCCCAACGAACATGTGCACCCCGTTCTCCCGTTGACGGTTTGTGCCTCGACAAGACGTCCGGGAAACCCGATCCGTTGCGTCCCAGGCGGGCGGCAGAAAGGCAGCCCGCGGGTTCACGCCGGCTCGCTGATGGTGGTGCGCAGCCGGACCTGGTCGACGAGGACCTCCCCGTCGCCGCGCAGGTCGAGGCTGCGGCGGGCGCCGTCGTCCGCCCAGCCGGCCCGCTCGAGGAAGCTGCGCAGGTCGGCCTCCCGCTCGGTGACCCAGACGTGCACGTGGTCGAAGCCGGCGGAGCGCAGGACGTCGGCGCTCGCGTTCACCAGCCGCGAGCCGTGCCCGGCGCCGGTCCGGGCGGGGTCGACGCACAGGGCGTGCAGCTCCGCGTCGAGCCGAGGGACGAGGTCCGGGTCGCCCGCGGGTGAGAGGGCTGCGAAGCCGACCACGACCTCGCCGGCCAGCGCGGTGAGCACCCGGTGGCGGTCCGAGGGCGGGGACGCGACCGCGTCCCGCCAGGTCTGCGCCGCGTCGGTCGACCCCACCGCGGCCAGGGCCTCCTCGGGCAGCAAGCCGGCGTAGCTGCGCTGCCAGCAGGCGGCCTGTATGCGCGCGATCTCCGCCGCGTCGGCGGGGACTGCTGGTCGGACGCTGGCGTCGGCCATGCCACGAATCCTCGCAGACGGCGCGTCCCCGCCCGGGTGGCTGCACCATGCGGCCGCTCCACCTAGCATGCGGGGGTGACCGACCGGCCGGACCGACAGTACGAGGACTGCCTCCGGCACGTCATGGACAACGGCGTGCACAAGTCCGACCGGACCGGCACCGGGGCCCGCAGCGTCTTCGGGTACCAGATGCGGTTCGACCTGGCGCGCGGCTTCCCGCTGGTCACGACGAAGCGGGTGCACTTCCGCTCCATCGCCTACGAGCTGCTGTGGTTCCTGCGCGGTGACCGCAACGTCACCTGGCTGCAGGAGCATGGGGTCACGATCTGGGACGAGTGGGCGGCGCCGGACGGCGACCTGGGGCCGGTCTACGGCGTGCAGTGGCGGGCCTGGCCGACGCCGAGCGGCGAGCACGTCGACCAGATCAGCGCCGTCCTCGACATCCTGCGGACGGACCCGGACTCGCGGCGGATGGTCGTG
>DASVBQ010000190.1:0-10338 GCA_036375795.1 Actinomycetes bacterium | reverse complement strand
ATCCTGCACATCGAGACCCCGCCGGAGCACGTCGTCCGCAGCGGCGGCCTGTTCCACGGCTTCCAGCTGTGGGTGAACCTGCCCCGCGCGAAGAAGTGGTCGCCGCCGCGCTACCAGGACATCCGGGCCGGGAAGGTCGGGCTGCTCTCCTCGACCGACGGCGGCACGCTCGTCCGCGTCATCGCCGGCGCGCTGCCCGCGACGTCGGCGGCCGGCGAGAGCACCGTCGAGGGCCCCGGCTCGACGTACACCCCGATCACCCTCGCCCACGCCACCCTCTCTCCCGGCGCGCGGCTGACCCTGCCGTGGCGGCGCGACTTCAACGCGCTGGTCTACACCCTGGGCGGCCGCGGCACCGTCGGAGCCGACCGCCGGCCGCTGCGCGGCGGCCAGCTCGCGGTCCTCGGCGACGGTGACGTCCTGTCCGTCCAGGCCGACGACATCCAGGAGTCGCACACCCCCGATCTCGACGTGCTGATCCTCGGCGGTCAGCCGATCCGGGAGCCGGTCGCGTGGTACGGCCCGTTCGTGATGAACGACGAGTCCGAGCTGCGCCAGGCGTTCGAGGACTTCCGCGCCGGCCGGCTGGGCCAGATCCCGGCGCAGCACGCCTGACGGCTAGGGCCGCTCGTCCGCGCCGTACTTCTCGGCGATCTGCACGACGTGCCGGGGCAGCCGGCCGGTGAGCACGTCCTGGAGCGTGACGTCCTCGAGCACGTGCCGCAGGCTGCCCCGCACCGCGATCCAGACCGTGCGCAGGTTCTCGGTCGGCCCGACGTACGCGAGGTCGGCGGGGCTGCTCTCCCGCACCGTCGCGAGCGGTCCCTCGACGGCCCGGATCACGTCGGCGATCGCGATCTGCGCCGCCGGACGCGCCAGCGTGTAGCCGCCCTCCGGGCCGCGCCGGCTGACCAGCAGCTTGTGCTGCTTGAGCTGCCGCAGGATCTCCAGGAGGAACTTCAGCGGGATGTGCTGGGCCGTCGCGAGGTGCTCGGCCTTGACCGGCTCGGTCGAGGGCTCGGACGCCAGCTGGACCAGCGCGCGCACCGCGTAGTCGACCCGGGCTGTCACGCGCATGTGGACACTCTGTCAGGACGATCACGAAGACGTGCATCCGGCACGCGCCGTCGCGCGGAACACCCGGGCATGCCGACGCGACGCACCACCATCACCGCCAGCCCGCGACCGGCTCCGGCCGGGCCCGCCCCCGACGGCGCCGACCCCGCTCCCGAGGAGACGGGTCAGGCGTCGAAGTCGAGGACCAGCTCGTCGGAGAGCGGGTGCGACTGGCAGGCCAGCACGAACCCCGCCTCGACCTCGTCGGGCTCCAGCGCGTAGTTGCGCTCCATCGCCACCTGGCCGGAGAGCAGCTTGGCCCGGCAGGTGCCGCAGACGCCGCCCTTGCACGCGTAGGGCGCGTCGGCGCGGGCGGCGAGCACCGCGTCGAGCACCGTCGTGCCGGACCGCGGGACCTGCAGCGTCGAGGCGCGGCCGTCCAGCGTCACCGTGACCGTGCTGCTGCCCTCCGCCCGCTCGTCGTCGACCACCACCGACTCGCGGGGGGCGGTGCCGTCGACGTGGAACAGCTCGGTGTGGACGCGGGAGGGATCCACACCGCGCTCGTGCAACACCTCGCGGGCCTGCTCGACCATCGCGAAGGGGCCGCAGAGGAACCACTCGTCGACGGAGGCGGGTGGGACGAGGGTGGCGGTGAGCCGGCGCAGCTTCTCGCCGTCGAGGCGGCCGGAGAACAGCTCGACCTCCTGCGCCTCGCGCGAGAGGACGTTGACCAGGCGGAACCGGGTCGGGTAGCGGTTCTTGAGGTCGGCGAGCTCCTCGAGGAACATGACCGACGCGGTGGTGCGGTTGCCGTAGAGCAGGGTGACCGTGCTGCGCGGCTCCACCTCCAGCACGGTGCTGACGATCGAGAGCACCGGCGTGATCCCGCTGCCGGCGGCCACCGCGCAGTAGTGCTTCGTGTTGGCCGGGTCGAGCGCCGTGAAGAACCGGCCGGTCGGGGTCATCACGTCGACGACGTCACCGACCCGCAGGGCGCTCGTCGCGTGGCCGGAGAAGGCGCCGCCCGCCAGCCGCTTCACGCCGATGCGCAGCCGGCCGCTGGTCGCCGGGGCACAGATCGAGTAGTTGCGGCGCACCTCCACCCCGTCGATCTCGGTGCGCACCGTGAGGTGCTGCCCCTGGGTGAAGGCGTAGTCGTCACGCAGCTCGTCGGGCACCTCGAAGGTGATCGCCACCGCGTCGTCGGTGAGCCGCTCCACGGCACCGACCCGGAGCGGGTGGAAGGTGCCGTGCCGGCGGCCCGTCGGCAGGGTCTGTGTGGTCACCGGTCAGATCGCCTTGAAGTGGTCGAAGGGCTCGTGGCAGGCCTGGCACTGCCACAGCGACTTGCACGCGGTCGAGCCGAATCGGCTGAGCTCGCGGGTGTCGGGGCTGCCGCACTGCGGGCAGCGCACCGACAGTGCCACCGGCACCGGCCCGCTGCCGTGCGGGGCATGCGGGGCGGGCGGCGCGATGCCGTACTGCTCGAGCTTCTGCCGCCCGGCGTCGCTCATCCAGTCCGTCGTCCAGGCCGGCGACAGGACCCGCCGGACCACCACGTCGTCGAACCCGGCAGCGCGGACCGCCGTCTCGACGTCGCGCTCGATGACCTCCATGGCGGGGCACCCCGAGTAGGTCGGTGTGACGGTGACCGTGACGCGGTCGGCGTCGACCCGCACGTCGCGCAGCACACCGAGGTCCTCGATGGTGAGCACCGGCACCTCGGGGTCGAGCACGGCGGCCGCCGCGGCCCGGGCGATGTCGACGGCGCTCACCACGAAGCCCCGGGGTGCGAGCGGTGCAGGTGCTGCATCTCGGCGAGCAGGTAGCCGAAGTCCTCGGTGTGCACGCCACGGCGGCCGCCCCCGGGCGAGGTCCACGTCGTGTCGGGCCGGTCGAGCGTCGCCTCGCGGAGCACCGCATCGACGTGGGCGTCCCACTCGCCGCGCAGCGTGCTCACGTCGACAGCCACCCCCTGCCCGACAAGCGCCTGCTCCAGGTCGTCGGTCACGAACATCTCCGCGACGTACGGCCACATCCGCTCCAGCCCGGCCTGCATGCGGCGGTGCGACTCCTCGGTGCCGTCGCCCAGCCGCAGCACCCACTGCGACGCGTGGTCGCGGTGGTAGTCGACCTCCTTGACCGCCTTGCCCGCGACGCCGGCGATCGTCTCGTCGGCCGAGCGCAGCAGCCGCCGGTGCAGCGCGAGCTGCCAGGTCGAGAAGAACAGCTGCCGCGCGGTCGTGACCGCGAAGTCCTCGTTGGGCCGTTCGACGAGCTGCAGGTTCACGAAGTCGCGCTCGTCGCGCAGGAACGCCAGGTCGTCCTCGGTGCGGCCGGCGCCCTCCACCTGCCCGGCGTAGCTCAGCAGGGTGCGCGCCTGCCCGAGCAGGTCCAGCGCGATGTTGCCGAGGGCGACGTCCTCCTCGAGCTGCGGCGCGCGGGCGATCCACTCGCCGAGCCGCTGGGAGAGGACGAGGGCGTCGTCGCCGAGCCGCAGCGCGTACTCCGCGACCGCGGGCATCGTCGTCTGACTAGAGATGTTTCACCTCGGCGGGGATGTCGTAGAACGTCGGGTGCCGGTAGGCCTTGTCGGCGGCCGGGTCGAAGAACGAGTCCTTCTCGTCGGGGCTGGACGCGACGATCGCGGCAGCCGGCACCACCCAGATGGAGACACCCTCGCTGCGGCGGGTGTAGATGTCGCGCGCGTTGCGCAGAGCCATCGCGGCGTCCGGCGCATGCAGGCTGCCGACGTGCTGGTGCGAGAGGCCGCGCCGCGAACGGATGAAGACCTCCCACAGCGGCCACTCGCGGGCCTCGACCCCGGTCAACCGCTCGTCGCTCATGCGGCACCGGCCGTTGCCCGGGCGCGCTGCTTCTCGGCGTACGCGCTGGCGGCCTCCCGCACCCAGGCGCCGTCCTCGTGGGCGCGGACGCGGTGCTCCATACGAGCCCTGTTGCACGGGCCGTTGCCCTTCAGGACCTCGAAGAACTCGGACCAGTCGATCGCGCCGAAGTCGTAGTGGCCGGTCTCGTCGTTCCACCGCAGGTCGGGGTCGGGGAGCGTGAGGCCGAGCACCTCCGACTGGGGCACGGTCATGTCGACGAACTTCTGCCGCAGCTCGTCGTTGGAGAACCGCTTGATCTTCCAGGCCATCGACTGCGCCGAGTTGGGCGACTGGTCGTCGGGCGGGCCGAACATCATCAGCGACGGCCACCACCATCGGTCGACAGCGTCCTGCGCCATCGCCTTCTGCTCGGGCGTGCCGTGGGAGAGCGTGTAGAGGATCTCGAAGCCCTGCCGCTGGTGGAAGGACTCCTCCTTGCAGATGCGCACCATCGCCCGGGCGTAGGGGCCGTACGAGCAGCGGCAGATCGGCACCTGGTTGACGATCGCGGCGCCGTCGACGAGCCAGCCGATCGCGCCCATGTCGGCCCAGGTGAGGGTCGGGTAGTTGAAGATCGAGGAGTACTTCTGCTTGCCCGCGTGCAGCAGGTCGAGCAGGTCGGCGCGGTCGACGCCGAGGGTCTCGGCGGCGGAGTAGAGGTAGAGCCCGTGACCCGCCTCGTCCTGCACCTTGGCCATGAGGATGGCCTTGCGGCGCAGGCTGGGCGCGCGGGTGATCCAGTTGCCCTCCGGCTGCATGCCGATGATCTCGGAGTGGGCGTGCTGGGCGATCTGGCGGACCAGCGACTTGCGGTAGCCCTCGGGCATCCAGTCCCGCGGCTCGATGCGCTCGTCGCCGTCGATCAGTGCCTGGAACTCGGCCTCGCGGGTGGTGTCCTCGCTCACCCGGTCGAGTCTAGGGCAGGTGTGTGACAGGGTCCACGTCGTCCGGCGCGTCGCTGTAACACGTCTGCGGGTTTCGCCCTGGAGCTCCTGGCGAAAGGTCGGGGATGGGCGCACCAGCGGAGCAGACCGGCTACGTCGAGGAGAGCTACGAGCGGGACACCCGCTACCTGTCGGACCGGATCACCGAGGACGGCCGGGACGGGTGGCCGGTCGAGGCCGGCCGCTACCGGCTGGTCGTGAGCCGGGCCTGCCCGTGGGCCAACCGGGCGATCATCGTCCGGCGCCTGCTCGGGCTCGAGGACGTGCTGTCCATGGCCGTCGCCGGCCCGACGCACGACTGGCGGAGCTGGCAGTTCGACCTCGACCCGGACGGCAAGGACCCGGTCCTGGGCATCGCGCGGCTGCGCGACGCGTTCGAGCGGCGCCGGCCGGGCTACGACCGCGGCATCACCGTGCCGGCGATCGTCGACGTGCCGTCCGGCAAGGTCGTCACCAACGACTTCCGGCAGATCACCCTCGACCTGTCGACGCAGTGGCGTCGGTACCACCGCGACGGCGCCCCCGACCTCTACCCCGAGCAGCTCCGGGACGAGATCGACGTCGTCAACGAGCTCGTCTACCGAGAGGTGAACAACACGGTCTACGAGGCCGGCTTCGCCGGGAGCCAGCGGACGTACGAACGGGCGTACGGCACGCTGTTCTCTCGGCTGGACTGGCTCGAGGAGCGGCTGGCCGGACGGCGCTACCTGATGGGCGAGAGCATCACCGAGGCCGACGTCCGCCTCTTCACGACCCTGGCCCGGTTCGACGCGGTCTACCACGGCCACTTCAAGTGCAACCGGAACAAGCTGGCCGAGATGCCGGTGCTGTGGGCGTACGCGCGAGACCTGTTCCAGACGCCGGGATTCGGCGACACGATCGACTTCGACCACGTCAAGCGCCACTACTACCTGGTCCACACCGACATCAACCCGACCGGCGTCGTGCCCGCGGGGCCGGACCTGTCCGGGTGGGCGAGCCCGCACGGACGGGAGGAGCTGGGCGGCCGGCCGTTCGGTGACGGCACTCCGCCCGGCCCAACGCCGCCCGACGAGCGCGTGCCGCCGGCCCACAACCCGGCTCTGCGCCTGGCCTCCGCCTAGTCTGGGCGGCGTGACCGCCGCCGACGCCGACGAGATCGCGCGCCGCAGCGCCGCCGCGATGCTCGACGCCGACGCCGCCTCGACGGCGGCCGGCGTCGTACTGCGAGACGTCGGCCCCGGGCGGGCGACGATGTCGATGACGGTGACCGCCGAGATGCTCAACGGGCACGGCATCGCCCATGGCGGGTTCGTCTTCCTGCTCGCCGACACCGCGTTCGCTGTGGCCTGCAACAGCTACGGCCGGCGGACGGTCGCGGCAGGGTGCGACATCACGTACCTCGCCCCTGCGAAGGCAGGAGACGAGCTGGTCGCCGAGGCACGGGAACGAGCTCGGGAAGGGCGCAGCGGGGTCTACGACGTGTCGGTGCAGCGGGCCGACGGCAGTGCCGTCGCCGAGCTGCGCGGTCGCAGCCGGACCATCGACGGCACCCTGGTGCCGCTGGACGGCGAGGGAACGTGAGCAGGTCGCGGGCCGCGGTGCTGCCGTTCACCCTGCGCATCGCCATCACCAACGCGTGGGTCAGCCAGCTCTTCGACGCCGAGCTCGGCAAGCGCGGGGTCGAGCCGTTCCAGTCGGGCACCCTGATGGTGATCCACCGGCACGAGCCGGTGACCCCGTCCGAGCTGCACGCGGTGATGGGTGTGCCGTTCACGACGCTGCGCAACCGGGTGAACGAGCTCGTCCGCGACGGCTTGGTGGAGCGGGTGCCCAACCCGCAGGACGGTCGATCGCACCTGCTGCGGACGACCCCGCGGGCCGACGAGGTGCTCAAGGCGTCGAATGCGGCGGCCCGTCAGGTGCAGCGGCTGCTGGCGAGGCACGGCGTCGACGTCACCGCCGGGCTGTCCGACGAGCTCGACGAGCTACGGGCGGTCACGCGCGGGTTGGTGAACGGCGACACGTCCTCGGGGCGGGGCGCGCTCACCACCGGGCCGTGGTGACGCTGGGCGTGGTGACCGCACTGCCGACGGGCCAGAGCGCCGACAGCGCGGTCACCACACGTCACGGACCGGGCGCTACTCCGTGACGTAGAGGTCGCCGTAGGGCCACGAGCCGAACGGTGCCCAGAGGTAGATCTGCCCCTCCTCGCCCGAGGCGGACTTCACCGCCGAGCCGGCCAGCCGCTGGTCCTTCCGGAACCGGAGAGGAACCGCCCAGGCGTCGGCCATCGCCTCCTTGTTGAGCTCCTTCCAGAGCACGGACTGCGCGTCCCGGTCGGTCGTCGCCTTCGCCTCGTCGGACTTGGCGTTGAACTCCGGGTCGTCCGCGAGCGAGAGGTTGAAGCCACCGCCCGGGGTGAACAGCTCAGGGACGATCGTCGACGCGTTGGCCCAGTCCGGACCCCAGCCGGACCAGATGAGCTCCCCGGCCTTCGCCGGGTCGAGGACGATGCCGTAGAACTGCCCCGCCTCGATCGGGTTCGGCCGGACCTTGATACCCGCGCGAGCGAGCGACCCGACGAGGGACGCCGCCTGCTTGTCACGGACCGGCGTCTGCGGGTAGTCGTACCTGATCGTCGGCATCGGCTCACCGGACTGCTCGACGAGCTGCTTCGCGTAATCCGGGTCACCGTTGTCCGGGATCGGCTGGCCGAGCAGGCCCTCCCAGATGCCGGAAGGCTCGTAGTCCGCCGGCAGGTTGGGCTTGATCACGCCGTCGGCGAGGTCACCCGCGTACTCACCGCCCGCGATGGTGCGGTCCTGTGCCCGGTCGACGGCGACGGCGATCGCCTTCCGCTGGTCCAGGTTGGGCACCTTCTGGGTGTTGATCGCCAGGTACTCGACGAACGGGTCCAGCTCGTTGGTCCGTCGGTCGGCGAAGCGATCGCTTCCGAACACTGTCGCCAGCGACTGCGGCTGGACGGTGTCGCCCAGCGTCAGCGCCCTCTGGTCCTCGCCCGAGTCCTGGATCATGCGCTGGTCGATGATCGACGCGTCCAGGCCGAACTTCACGACGATCTTGTCCGGGTGCGCGCCCCGGTAGTCGTCGGTCTCCTTGCTCCAGTTCTCGTTGCGGACGAGGACGATCTGGGTCCCCTTCGAGTACTCCTGGATCTTGTACGGGCCGCTCGACACCGGCTTGTCGTCGTACTTCTCACCGGTGTCGGCCGCCTTCGGAACGGGACTGAAGGACAGCAGGGTCACCGTGTAGTTGAAGTCACCGACCGGCTTGGCCAGGTGGAAGACGACCGTCTTCTCGTCAGGGCACTCGACCGCCTTGTCGAAGGCCGCCGTGTCGCTGCCCTTGGTGACGTAGGGGCCTTTGTAGACCGAGTTGCCGTCCTTGTCCTTGGGGATGTCGAGCATGGAGATGGCGTACGTGGGTCCGTCGGTGATGATGTCCGTCGCGAAGGTGCGCGACACCCCGTACTTCACGTCCTCGCACGTGATCGGCGTGCCGTCCTCGAACGTCACCCCGTCCTTGAGCGTGAAGGTCCACGTCTTGGCGTCCTCGGACGCCTGCCCGGTGTCGGTCGCCAGGTCGCCGACGAGCCCCGTCGCCTCTTCGCCGTCCGGGCTGAACTTGTACGCGGTGAGGGTCCGCTGGAGGTACCCGTTGGCGAACGCCAGGTCCTCGCCGGTGTAGTTGCGCTGCGGGTCCAGGTGCTGGAACTGGTCCTGCAGGGTCAGGAAGGTCAGCGTGCCGCCGTCCACCGGCTCGCCCGCCGCGCCGTTGCCGTCGCCCTCCCCGCCGTCGTCCCCTCCTCCACCGCAGGCGGACAGCGCCAGGGTCAGAGCGGCCACGGCCGCAAGGCTGCGTGCGGTTCTCGTTCTCCTCGACATGTAGGTCTCCCTCGTTCGGGCACGACGGGGCGCGACGCGCAGGCCGCTGGGACCTGCACGCCTGTCGCTGCGTCCTCCGTGCGTGCCCGGAAGTTAGTGCCGAATGGCGGTACCTGGAATGGGTCACCGCGCAACCGATGCCAGGTCGTGACAGCAGCGTTACCGCCAGATCGCGACACCCGGTTACTGTCGAGATGCGGCACGCGCCATGGTGACGTGCGCCCGGAATCCCCTACGGGCGCAACGGATTTCGGGCTTGCCCCGGAGGGTCAGACAGTGAAGTCCACGCCCTGAGCGAGGGGCAGCTCACCGCTGTAGTTGACCGTGTTCGTGGCTCGGCGCATGTACGCCTTCCAGGCGTCCGAGCCCGACTCTCGCCCGCCGCCTGTCTCCTTCTGGCCGCCGAACGCGCCACCGATCTCGGCTCCCGAGGTGCCGATGTTCACGTTGGCGATGCCGCAGTCCGACCCGTCGGCCGCGAGGAACCGCTCGGCCTCCTGCTGGTCGGCGGTGAAGATGCTCGACGACAGTCCCTGCGGCACGCCGTTCTGCAGGGCGATGGCCTCGTCCAGGTCGGAGTACGTCACGACGTGCAGCAGCGGCGCGAACGTCTCGCGGCGCACCACGTCCGTCTGGCCCGGGACACGGGTCACCGCGGGCTCGACGTAGTAGGCGTTCGGTGCCTCGGCCGCGAGCCGGCGCCCGCCACCGACCAGCACGTCGCCACCATCGGCTCGGACCTCGGCGAGCGCGTCCTCCATGGCGGCGTACGCGCGGTCGTGGACGAGCGGGCCCACCAACGTCGACTGCTCGAGCGGGTTGCCGATCGGCAGCCGTCGGTAGGCACCCACCACCCGGTCCAGCAGCTCGTCGACGACGCTCTCGTGGACGATCAGCCTCCGCAGCGAGGTGCAGCGCTGCCCGGCGGTGCCGGCCGCGGCGAAGACGATGCCGCGGGTGGCCAGGTCGAGGTCCGCGGACGGCGCGACGATCGCCGCGTTGTTGCCTCCGAGCTCGAGCAGGGACTGGCCGAGGCGGGCCGCGACCCGGGAGGCGACCGCGCGGCCCATCCGCACCGAGCCGGTGGCACTGACCAGCGGGACCGCGGCGTTGTCGACGAGGCGGCCGGCGACCACCGAGTCACCGAGCAGCACCTGGTTGAGCCCCTTGGGCGCCCCGACGTCGGCGGCCGCCCGGTCGAGCAGGGCTGCACAGGCCAGCGCCGACAACGGGGTGAGCTCGGACGGCTTCCACACGACCGGGTCGCCGCACACGAGGGCGATGGCGGTGTTCCACGACCACACGGCGACCGGGAAGTTGAACGCGGTCACCACGGCCACGACACCGAGCGGGTGCCACGTCTCCATCAGCCGGTGGCCGGGCCGCTCGGACGGCATGGTCTGTCCGTACAGCTGGCGGGACAGCCCCACGGCGAAGTCGCAGATGTCGATCATCTCCTGCACTTCGCCCAGGCCTTCGGGAAGGATCTTCCCGGCCTCGATCGTGACGAGGCGGCCGAGCGGTTCGCGCGCCGCGCGCAGCTCCTCGCCGAAGAGCCGC
>DASVBQ010000186.1:0-3912 GCA_036375795.1 Actinomycetes bacterium | reverse complement strand
GCCGGCCGCCTCTGGCAGGTCTGCCTCGAGGCGTCCCGACTGCTCGCGGAGCGCGCGCGACTCGTCGCGGCGCTGCGGGCCGAGGCGGAGGTCCCGGCGTACGCCGCAGGCGCTGCTGCCCCGGCGGCGCAGGTCCCCGCGTACGCCGGGAAGGCAGCCGCCCCGCAGCCCCCGGTCGTGACCCCGGCGCCCCGCCCGGAGTGGACGCCGCGCCGGGTGCAGAACCTGCTGCTCGCGCTCGGCGTCGGCCTCCTCGGGGTGGCCGCGGTCATCTTCGTCGCGGTGTCCTGGGGCCGGCTGGGCGTGGGAGGCCGGGCGGCCGTCATGACCGGCGTGACAGCTCTCGCGGCGTACGCCGGCCTGGTCGTCCACCGTCGCGGGCTCACCGCCACCGCCGAGGCGCTCTCACTGCTGACCGTCGGGCTCGCCCTGATCGACTGCGCCGGCGCCCGGGCGTCCGACCTCCTCGGCCTGCGCGACACCGACGCGTTGCTCTTCGCTGCAGGAACCGCTGGCCTGGTGGCCATCGCCGCCGCGGCCGGCAGCCTGGCGCTGCCCACCCGGGCGCTGCGGCTGTCCGCCGCGGTGCTGGCCCAGCTGCCGCTGCCGCTCGTCCTCGTGCACGCAGCCGACCGGGTCGACCAACCGGCGGCGCTGCTGGCTGCGGGACTCACCGCGCAGGCGGTTGCCGCCGTTGCCGTCGTCGCCGGCTGGCCGGGAGGCCGGCGTTCGCTCGACGCGCGGGTCGCCGTGGCCTCCGGTGGCGGCCTGACGGCCCTTCTCGCGACCGCCCTGGCGGCCGGTGCGGCCTACGGCGAGGACGGTTCGCTGGTCGTCGGGTCTGCGTTGCTGATCGTCATCGCGGTCGGCTCGGCAGTGGCGGCGGAGACGGTCGCCCTGCGGAGCTGGGCGGCCGCGATGGCGCCCCTCGCCGGGCTGCCGGTCGTGCTGCGGGCCGCCTCGGCCGCCCTCGTCGTGGGCGCCGCATGGGCTCCGGTGGTCGACGGTGTCCCCAGTCGCTGGCTCGCGCCAGCGCTGTCGGCGACGGCGCTCGCCCTGCTCGCGCTGTCGGCGCTCGTCCCGGCCGACCGGCGACCGGTGCCGGCCGTCGTGCTGCTGGCGTCGGTCTGCGCCCCGGCGCTGGACGCGGTGCGGGGCCTCGTGATCTCCGTGGCGGGCCGGTTGCAGTGGCCCGAGCGGGCCTGGTCCGCCGAGGCAGACTCGACGGCCCGAGACCTGTTGGCGAACGCAGAGCCGTACGCGACCTGGTCGGTGCCCTCGACACTCCTGCCGTCCGCCCTGGTCCTGGCCTCCGTCGCCGTGGCGCTGCTCGTCGCGGCTCTGCTGACCGCCACGCTGCGGCCGGCGGCGCTCGGCGCGGTCCCGGTGGCGGCGGGCGCCGCCCTGATGGTGGTGCCGGGCGCGGACGGCTCCTACGCCGTGGCCCTGGCGGCCGACCTGCTGAGCGCGCTCGTGTCGCTGACCGGTGGTGTGTGGCTGCTGCGTTCGCGCAGGCCGGGGCTCGGTGCCGCGGCGATGCTGAGCGGCGCCGCGGTGCTGGCGCTGGCGGTCTCGTGGTCGCTCGCCGTCGATGTGGCGACCTTGTGCGCCCTCCCTGCGTCTGCAGCGGTCGCCCTGACGGTGCTGCTCATGGCCCGTGGCATCCCGGCGTTGCGCGGCGTCACGCTGGCCGCCGGGGTCTGCGCCGCGTTGCTGCTGGTCGCGGAAGCCGCCGCGGGAGCGCGTTACTCCGGTGCCGGCTGGCCGGCCGTCACCGCGCTGGTGCTCACCCTGCTCGCCGCCTCCGGTCTGGTCGCCTCGCTCGTCGTGGCGGTGCGGGCCGACCGGCGGGACCCGCTGTGGGAGGGCGCCCGGCGCGCCTTCGCGGTGGTCGGCCTGTCCGCCGCGCTCGCCGACGCCGGTGCCGTGGCGTGGTGGCAGGGCGCCGACGCAGCCGGAGCCGGGCTGGCCGTCACGGTCGCGGCGGCGGTCGTGCTCGCGGCCTCGACGGTGCCGCTGCCGTCACGGCTCGTCGACCGCGCCGACCTGCAGGTCGTGGCCGGGCTCGCGGCCGGCGGCGGTCTGCTGGCCGGCGTCGACGACCCGGACCGCCTCTGGGTCGCGCTGCTCGCGGCGGGCGTCGGCGTGGCCGTGCTGGGCATCCGCCAGGACCACCGGTGGGGCTGGCTGTCCGGCCTGCTGCTGGTGCTGAGCAGCTGGGTGCGTCTGGCACTCTCGGACGTGACCGCGCCGGAGGCCTACACGGTCCCGGCGGCGGTGGGGCTGCTCGCCGTCGGTGCCTGGCGGCGGCATCGTGATCCGGAATACCGGTCCTGGCCGGCGTACGCGCCGGGGCTGGGCCTCGCCCTCGTTCCCAGCCTGCTCCGTGCCGTCACCGACGCCGGCAACCTGCGCCCGCTCTTGCTGGGGCTCGCCGCGTTGACCGTCCTGCTGCTCGGCGTCGCACGGAGGTTGCAGGCGCCGCTGCTCATCGGGGGTTCGGTGCTCGCGGTTGACGCGCTGGTCCAGCTCGCGCCGTACCTCGTCGCGGTGTACGACGTGGTGCCGCGCTGGGTCACGATCGGTCTGGCGGGACTGCTGCTGCTCGGTGCCGGCGCGACGTACGAGCAGCGGGTCCACGACCTGCGTCGCGTCGGCCGGCACGTCGCCCGGCTCGGCTGAGAAGGAAGGCGGAGAGAATCGCGCCGACCGGCGAAACGCCCCCGCGCCTCGACTGCGCAGAGTCGTCCTGTGCATACGATGCCGTCATGACCCGCGTTCTCCTGGCCGAGGACGACCAGGCGATCTCCGAGCCGCTCGCGCGCGCGCTGCGCCGCGAGGGCTACGACGTGGAGGTCTGCGAGGACGGCCCGGGTGCGCTCGAGTCGGCGACCGCTGGTCCGCCGGTGGACCTGGTGGTGCTCGACCTCGGCCTGCCGGGCATGGACGGCCTGGAGGTGTGCCGCCGGCTGCGGGCCGAGGGCAACGGCGTGCCGGTCCTGGTGCTCACGGCCCGCGCGGACGAGGTCGACACGGTCGTCGGCCTGGACGCGGGGGCGGACGACTACGTGACCAAGCCGTTCCGGCTGGCCGAGCTGCTCGCCCGCGCCCGGGCACTGCTGCGCCGTGGCGGCATCGAGGTGACCCAGGGCGTCCAGGGTGTCCGTATCGACACCGAGTCGCACCGGGCCTGGGTCGAGGACCGCGAGCTGTCGCTGACCGCCAAGGAGTTCGACCTGCTGCGCGTCCTGCTGCGCGAGAACGGCAAGGTCGTCACCCGGGAACAGCTCATGCGCGAGGTCTGGGACACCGCGTGGTGGGGCTCGACCAAGACGCTGGACATGCACGTGTCGTGGCTGCGCAAGAAGCTCGGCGACGACGCGGCGAACCCGCGCTTCATCACGACGGTACGGGGTGTGGGCTTCCGGTTCGAGCGGGAGTGACCGGTCCCGGATGAGGCGTCGGGTCATCGGGTGCGCCCTCGGGGTCGCCGCCGTCACGGTGGCGCTGCTCGGGGGGCCGGTCGTGGTGGCCGCGCTGATGTCCGACCCGTTGGACTCGTGGTCGGCGGTCTCCCTCGTGGCGGCGTGCGGGGCCGGTGCGCTGGCCGTCGCGGGTGGCATCGGGCTGGTGCAGGGGCGGTCCGTCGCGGCCGACGTCACCAGCCTGGCCGACCGCGCCGAGCGGCTCGGGTCGGGCCAAAAACGCACTCCGTTGAAGGCGACCGGCCTGCCGGAGGTGGACCGGGTGGCCGAGCTGATCGACCGCAGCGCCGACCGGGTGGACCGGCTGCTGGCCGCCGAGCGGCAGTTCGCGAGCGACGCCTCGCACCAGCTGCGCACCCCGCTGACCGCCCTGTCGATGCGCCTCGAGGAGATCCTGCAGGCCGACGACCCGCGGACCGTGCAGGAG
>DASVBQ010000179.1:0-2131 GCA_036375795.1 Actinomycetes bacterium | reverse complement strand
CCGGTGACGGTCGTGTTCAGCCACGGGCTGGCCCTGACCGAGGACAGCTGGCACCACCAGCGTCGTGACCTCGGGGACCTGGGGCGGCTGGTGTTCTGGGACCAACGGGGACACGGCCGGTCGGGGCGCGGACGCCCGGAGGACGCCACCATCGACCAGCTCGGCCGGGACCTGCACGCGGTCATCGAGGCCACGGCGCCCTCCGGGCCGGTCGTCCTGGTCGGCCACTCCATGGGTGGCATGACGATCATGGCGCTCGCCGAGCAGCACCCCGAGCTGTTCGGCGACCGGGTCGTCGGGGTCGCCCTGGTCTGCACCTCACCGGGCCGCCTCGCGGAGGTGACGTTCGGCGTCCCGGCCGCGGCCGGACGGCTGTTGCGCCGGGTCGCGCCGAAGGCCTTGGCCGCACTCAACCGACGGCCGACCCTGGTCGCCCGCGGGCGCGACCTCGGCCAGGACCTCGAGTTCGTCATCACCAAGCGCTACTCGTTCGCCACCGACGTGCCGCCCTCGCTGGTCCGCTTCGTCCAGCGGATGCACGACCAGACGCCGCTGGACGTCCTGGCCGAGCTGTTCCCGGCCTTCGACGCGCACGACAAGCTGCACGCCCTCGACACCCTCAACGGGGTCGAGACGCTCATCCTGGGCGCCGCGAAGGACCTCATGACCCCGCCCGACCACAGCCGCGACATGGTCGAGCACATCCCTGGTGCCGAGCTGGTGATCCTGCCCGAGGCCGGTCACCTGGTCATGCTCGAGCACCACGACGTCGTGAGCGACCACCTGCGCGACCTGGTGGAGCGCGCGCTGCGGGCCCATCCGGCGAGCTCGGCCGGGTGAGCGTCCTCGAACCGCAGGTCGCCGCGGCCACCGCGTCGAGCTGGGACGACCTGACCGCGCGGGTCCGCGGCTGCGTCGCCTGCCCGGAGCTGGTGGCGGGCCGGACCCACGTGGTGCCCGGTGTCCGTCCCGAGGGCGCCGACGTCCTGCTCGTCGGCGAGGCGCCCGGCGCGCAGGAGGACGCAGCCGGCGTGCCGTTCGTCGGCCGGTCGGGTCAGCTGCTCGACACGCTGCTGGCGGAGGCCGGCCTGCCCCGTGACCGGGTCGCCGTCGCCAACGTGCTGAAGTGCCGACCGCCGGCCAACCGCAAGCCCCGTCGCGGCGAGGTCGAGCGGTGCCGGCCCTGGCTCGCCCGGCAGATCGAGCTCGTGGACCCGGCGGTGGTGGTGGCCCTCGGCGGCTCCGCGGCCGAGTGGTTCTTCGGCGCCGGCGCGCGGATCGCGTCGCTGCGCGAGCAGCCCCAGTCCTACGGCGGTCGGCCGGTGCTCGTCACCTACCACCCCTCCGCGGCGATCCGGTTCGGCCCGAACGGTGCGCCGCTGGCCGCCCTGCGTGCCGACCTCGTCGCCGCCGCACGCCTCGCGGCCCGGACGGCATGACGGGGTACGCCAGCGCGCTGTGGCTCACACTGCCCGCCACGGAGGCCGACGCTGCGGACGTGCACGCGCTGACCCGCGAGGGCTTCGGCGGGTACGCCGACCTGCAGCCGCAGCCGTCCTCCCTGCGCGAGTCCGTCGAGGACGTGGCTCGCGAGCTGCGCGACCACGGAGGCCTGGTCGTCCGCGAGGGCTCCGCGGCCGACGGGGATGCACCGGGACGCCTGCTCGCGGTCGCGCGGTTCTCCGAGCACGACGGCGGACTCTGGCTGCGCCGCGTCGCGGTGCGGCCCGACGTACGACGCGGCGGCCTCGCCTCCGCCCTCGCCCTCGCCGCCGAGGACGTCGCTCGCGAACGTGGGTACTCCGAGCTGCGGGTCAGCGTGCGCACCCCGCTGCGTCAGGTCGTGGACTTCTGGCAACGGCGCGGCTTCCGGCAGGCCGCAGAGCGTGAGTACTGGGTGGAGCTCGCTCGCCCGCTGCCGGTGGTCCTGGACGTGCCGACCGCCGAGGACATGAGCGCTCTGGGTGTGCGGCTCGCCGGGCTGCTCGTCGCGGGCGACCTCGTCGTGCTCACCGGTGACCTGGGCGCGGGCAAGACAACTCTCACCCGCGGAATCGGCGAGGGTCTCGGCGTTCGCGGCGCCGTCACCTCGCCGACCTTCGTCATCGCCCGGGTCCACCCGTCGGAGGTC
>DASVBQ010000177.1:0-2071 GCA_036375795.1 Actinomycetes bacterium | reverse complement strand
GCGGCCGTCGCCTCGAACGCCAGCGCGGCCAGCTCGGCGGCACCGGGTCGGTCCGCCGGCTCGGGTGCGAGGGCCCGCTCGAGGACCGCCAGCAGCGGGCCGTGGCCTGCGGCCGCCGACCGGCGCGCGCCGAGGTCGTCGTACGGCGGGTGACCGGTGAGGGCCGCGAAACAGGTCGCCGCCAACCCGTGGACGTCGCTCGCCGGTCCGGCGTCGAGCCCGCCGAGGGCCGCCGGGTCGAGGAAACCGCTGGTGCCTGCGCGCTGGGCAGCGGGAGAGCCGATCAGGCGCGCGACCCCGAGGTCGCTGAGCACCGGCCTGCCGTCGGCGGCGAACAGCACGTTGGCCGGTGTCACGTCACCGTGCACGACGCCGACAGCGTGCGCCGCGGCGAGCGCCTGGGCCAGCGGCACGGCCAGCGTCACGACCTCCCCCGGCTCCAGCCGCTGCCGGGTCGCGAGCAGCCGGGCGAGGCTGCCCCCGGTCGCCAGGTCCAGGACGAGCACGAGCGTGTCGCCGGAGCCGACGACCGAGCGGAGCCGCAGCACGTGCGGGTGCTCCACGCCGGCGAGGACGGCAGCCTCCCGCCGCAGCCGGTCGCGGGCGGCGAGGTCGGCCCCCTCCCGCAGCCGCTTGAGCGCCACCGGCTCACCGGTCGAGCGCTCGCGGGCCAGCCAGACCTCACCCCCCGAGCCGAACCCCAGCAGCTCGACCACGCCGTACCCGGGAAGGCTGAGCGCTGCCATGTCACGAGCCTGACGCAACAGGGGACCGGCTCGGCCGAGTTGTCCACAGGCGGGGCCTCGCGAGAGGGTCCCGGCATGCACATCCTCGCGACCTCGGGCGGTTTCCTGCCCTCCGAGTACGGCGCCTTCCAGTGGCGCCGCGGCCCGCTGGTCGAGCACGCCATCGCGCTCGCCGGGTCGCCCGATCGACCGCGGATCTGCCACGTGGGCACCGCGCACGGCGACAGCCTCAACGGGATCGCCGGGTTCTACCGGGCATTCGCCGGCTCTGACACGCGGGCCTCGCACCTCGAGCTGTTCTCGATGCCCAACGTCGCGGACGTCCGGGCTCACCTGCTGGCCCAGGACGTCATCTGGGTCGGGGGTGGCTCGGTCGCGAACCTGCTCGCGGTCTGGCGGGTGCACCGGCTCGACGAGATCCTGCGCGAGTGCTGGGAGGCCGGCGTGGTGCTCGCGGGCGTGTCGGCCGGGTCGATCTGCTGGCACGTGGGCGGCCCGACCGACAGCTTCGGCGTCGACCTGCGAGCGGTGACCAACGGGCTGGCCTTCCTGCCGTACGGCAACGGCGTCCACTACGACTCCGAGGAGGCCCGCCGCCCGACGCTGCACCGGCTCGTCGCCGAAGGCACGTTGCCCACCTCGTACGCGACCGACGACGGCGTCGGTCTCCACTACGAGGGCACCGAGCTGGTGGAGGCGGTGGCCGACCGGCCCGGCGTCGCGGCGTACCGGGTGGAGCGCGGCCCGGACGGGAGAGCCGTCGAGACACGCATCGAGCCCCGCCTGCTGTGATCGTCGAACGGCTGGCCGCCCAGCAGCTCAGCGGACCTCCGGCGAGGACTCCCGAGGAGGTCACCCGGCGGCTGCTCGCCGTGCAGGCGCAGGACCCGCGCGGCGCCCGTCTGAGCATCCGCAGCCGGTCGACGGGGCTGGCCGCGGCCGACGTCGACGAGGCCCTGACCACGCGGCGCTCGATGGTCGTCACCTGGCTGAACCGGGGCACCCTGCAGCTGGTCGCGGCCGAGGACTACTGGTGGCTGCACCCGCTCACCACCCCGCAGCTCGCAACCGGGAACGCGCGCCGGCTCGGGCAGGAGGGCGTCACGCCGGCGCAGGCCGACCGGGGCGTCGCGGTCGTCACCGACGCCGTGACCAGCGAGGGCCCACTGACCCGCGCCGAGCTGCGGGCCCGGCTCGACGCGGCCGGCGTCCCCACCCGGGGCCAGGCGCTGGTACACGTCCTGATGGCCGCTTCACTGCGCGGCCGCGTGGTCCGCGGCCCGATGCGCGGGAGCGAGCACGCGTACGCCGCGGTGCCGGACTGG
>DASVBQ010000173.1:0-3467 GCA_036375795.1 Actinomycetes bacterium | reverse complement strand
CGAGGAGCTCGTCGACTCCCTCGCCCGCCGGGCCGCCGCCGCCGAGCGGATGCTGCGCTCGCTCTCGCCCGAGCAGCGGGACGAGCTCGCGGCGCTGATGGCGAGCGCGCTGGAGGACATGGACCTGGCCCGGGAGATGTCACAGCTGGGCGAGGCCCTGCGGGCCCGTCGCCCCGACCTCGACTGGCGCGGGCGGGAGCGGATGCAGGGCGACGAGCCGCTCGGCGCGGGCGAGGCCACGAGCGCGCTGCAGGACCTCGCCGACATCGACGAGCTCGAGTCGGCGATGGCGCAGGACTACCCCGGGGCCAGCCTCGAGGACATCGACGAGGAGGCGGTACGCCGGGCGCTGGGCCGTCGTGCGGCCGACGAGGTGCAGGAGCTGCGCCGGCTCGAGCGCGAGCTGGAGGAGCAGGGCTACCTCAACCGGTCCGGCGAGCGGCTCGACCTGACACCCAAGGCGATCCGGCGGCTGGGCCAGACCGCGTTGCGGCGGGTCTTCGCCGATCTCCGGTCGGAGAGCCGCGGCGGACACGACGTCCACGACGCCGGCCAGGCCGGCGAGCTGACCGGGGCCAGCCGGCCGTGGCACTTCGGCGACGAGCAGCCGCTCGACGTCGTGCGCACCCTGACCAACGCCGTGCGGTCCGGCCGGGCCGAGATCGGCATGCCGGGCAAGGGGATCCGCCTCGCGACCGAGGACTTCGAAGTGGCCGAGACCGACCGGCGCACGTCTGCGGCGGTCTGCCTGCTGGTCGACCTGTCGTACTCCATGGTGCTGCGCGACACGTGGGGCGTGGCGAAGGCGACCGCGCTGGCGCTGCACGCGCTGGTCACCGGGCAGTTCCCCCAGGATGCGCTGACGATCATCGGCTTCTCGTCCTACGCCCGGACCCTGGACGCGACCGAGCTGGCCGGCCTGGACGCCGACTACGTGCAGGGCACCAACCTGCAGCACGCGCTGATCCTCGCCGGCCGGTTCCTGGACAAGCACCCGCAGGCCGAGCCCGTCGTGCTCGTGGTCACCGACGGCGAGCCCACGGCGCACCTGCTGCCCGGCGGGCGACCGTGGTTCTCCTGGCCGCCGGAGCCGGAGACGATCGCGCTGACCGTCGCCGAGGTCGACCGGATGACCCGCCGGGGCGCCACTCTCAACGTCTTCGCGCTCGACGACGACCCGCGACTGCTCGGGTTCATGCAGGAGCTGGCCAGGCGCAACGGCGGACGGGTGCTGCAGCCCGACCCGCGCCGGCTGGGGCAGTACGTCGTGAGCGACTACCTGGCCCGTCGCGGCGGGCGCGGTGCGCGTCGAGCCGGCTGAGCCGGGACCGCGGGGACATACGCTGCGGCCGTGACGCCGCCGCGCATCTTCGGCATACCGGCGCGGGACGCTCCCGTCGTCGCAGTGCTGCGACGCGGCCCCAGTGACTGGTGCCAGATCGGGCGGTGGGACGTCGGCGCGCGGCCGGCCTACCAGCCCGGGTCGTGGGTCCGGGCGACGATGTACCCGCAGCGTTGCGACCTGTCCCCGGACGGCCGCTGGCTGTGCTACTTCACGCTGCGCCGTCGCGCCGACTGGCAGGCCGGTCCGACGTACGTCGCGGTGTCGCGGCTGCCGTGGGCGACCGCGCTCGCTGCCTGGGGCTCGTGCGGCACCTGGACCCGGGGGATGCACTTCGTCGACCCTGCAGTGCACGAGGCGGGCCGGCCGGACGAGGGGGACGACGAGCCGCTGCGCCGCAGCCACGGGCTGGCCTTCACCCGGCCCGTCAGCTTCGCTGTCGAACGGCGTCGTGGCTGGACCGAGACGTCGGACAGCCCGCCGCGACGCGAGCACGACATGTGGGACGAGCGGAGGGCGCCGCACGTCACGCTGCAGAAGATGCGGCCCGGCGGCGGGCCGACGCTGCAGGTGAGCGGGATGTTCGCGGCGTTCCGCGAGTTCGACACCGGACGGTACGGCGAGCCGACGTACCGCTTGGTGGGCGAGGAGCCGGCGGGGCTGCCAGGCGTGCTCTGGGCCGACTGGTCCCCTGACGGCCGGCTGCTCGTCGCCACCCTGGACGGACAGCTGCAGGTCCGCGACGAAGGGCGGGTGACGTGGGAGGCGGACCTGTCGGCACTGACGCCCGACCCCCAGCCGGCCCCGCCGGAGGCCTCGCGCTGGTAGCGATGGCAGCGGCCCGCGCTGATTCCGGCCTGCGCGGGAACGTCTGGTCGTGATCGCCGTACCCGGAACACGGTGAAAGCCGTCCTCGCACGCTCGCACGTGCGTTGGTGGTGCCCTTTCACCGTGATTTCGGCTCGCGCAGAGGCGACAGGCCACCACTTCGCGGGACGCGACTGGGACGTGGCCCCAAGCACGGGCTAAGGCTTCGCGTCCGACGCGTCGAGTAGACTGTGAGCAGCAGTCCGCCAAGAGGCTGCCCGGAGCGCCCGTTCCACGGCGCGCCCGGTCCCGTTCACGGCGCACCATCGCGCCGAAGCAGGAATCTCGAGACTCCCGTCTCCGCGTCGTGTCATGACGCGTGGCAGGCGGACCACTGGGAAGGAGACCAGCATGGTCGAGGACGACTACGGTCCCTGGGACGACTAATCCCCCACGGGGACAGACGAGGACGCCCCGTCCGGCGCATGCCGGGCGGGGCGTCCGGTCGTTCTAGGGCGTGGCCGGTCCCGTCAGGGCAGCCCGGGCGGTGACAGGGTCGGCAGCGGCACGCTGGCCGTGGTGCTGGGCAGGGGCAGCGAGGGGATGGGCCCGCTGCCGCCGTCGTCCGGAGGCGGTGTCGTGGTGGGACTCGGGCTTCCGGTCGAGCCGCCACCCGAGCCGCTGCTGGTCGGCGAGCTGGACGACGTACTCCCGGTGCCGGATGTCGTTCCTGCCGAACTGCCGGTCGCCGTACCGGTCGCCGTGGCACCAGCCGCCGCGAGGTCCCGGGTGGCGTCCCGGTCGGCCGAACGCGACGCTGCGGAGCCGGCGACCCGAGGCACCAGGGTGGCCACCGGCCCGGGACTGGACGGCTCGGAGAAGGTCATCAGCGTCCCGCGCTCGCGCGACCCCTCGGCCTGCGGGCCGGCGCTCGCCGGGCTCTCCTCAGGGCGGAGCAGCTTCACGCCCACCGACGGGCCGACCAGGGCGCCGGCCGCGACGGCACCGCCCACCGCCAGCGGCACGGTCGCGTCGACGGCCCGGCCGGTACGACCTCGTCGGCGGTGGCGGCCTCGGGATCCACGGCTCACGGGGGACTCCTTCGCAGGGGTCGCCGAGCCCCCCGGGGGCGCCCGGCGACGGGCAGGGACGGACGACACGGTAGCGAAATGTCCGTTTTCGTCGCCAAGTCAACGGCCCGCCGGTCCCGAGGTCACGCCGAGGCCGGAAAACGGGCTGGTGAGGGCCGGATACCGTCCTCTTCCGTGAGGTCGCGCTTCTTCGCCGGGCTGCCCCGCGAGGTGGCTGTCCTCACCGC
>DASVBQ010000148.1:0-2039 GCA_036375795.1 Actinomycetes bacterium | reverse complement strand
CCAGCACCCGGGGCCCGAGCTCGTCGGCTCCGCCTTCGGCCGAGGAGGCAACGGTCGCCGCGAGGAGTGCCGCGAACCCGACGGGCGCGGCGAGAACGCCGACCCGGTCCAGCCACGGCGGTGAGGTGCGGCTGCTGAGAGCCGCCACCGGCAGCACCCGGATCAGGTAGCTGACTGCACCGGCCGCGAGCACCGCGACCCAGGCGCTCACGACGCCCTCCGCAGCAGCCCGAGGCCGACCAGGAGTCCGGCGACCATGCCGGCGGCAGGACCGACGTGGAACGGCGCCGCCGTCGCGGCGACGGCCACCGCGGCGCCGGTCATCACGGCCACCCGGACCGCCCGGGTGCGGGCGGCCGGCACGACGAGAGCGACCAGGTACAGCGGTCCGACGAAGTCGAGCTGCAGCGCGGACGGGACGACCGCGCCTACGGTGACCCCGGCGGCGGTCACGAGCAGCCACCCGAGCCAGAGCACGACGGCGCCACCGAGGAAGTGCAGGTGGGCCGCGCGGGCGGTCCGCCCTCCCGCGTACGACTGGGAGCCCACCACGAACGACGGGTCGACGAGCAGGTACGCCGCTCCCGCCCGCCACCACCAGCTCGTGCCGCGCCAGTGCGGCGCGAGCGTCATGCCGTAGAGCGCGAGCCTCAGGTTGATGACCGCGACGGTCCCGACGACTGCGGCCGCGGAGGCCCCCTGGGCGAGCAGGCCGATCGCGGCGAGCTGGGCGCTGCCCGCGTAGACCAGCCAGCTGGTGGACCAGGCGGCGAGCTGAGGCGCACCGCTCTCGGCCACCGCCACGCCGATGACGAGGCCGAAGGGGGCTACGGCCACGAGCAGCGGCAGCATCGCCCGCGCGCCGTCGAGGAGCGCCCGGCGGTCGCCGACCAGCGGTGCGGCGGAGCGTGCGGGCAGGACTGCTGTGGACATGGGACCGACTGTCGTCGCGGGACCGGGACCACGCTTGGCGGGCGTGTGGTGATCGCGTGGAGATCGCCGGGTTCCGGGACCTCCACCCCACCTCCACGCCGTCTCCAAGACCTCCGGTTCCCTGCCGCGCACAGTCGACAGCCATGCGAACCCATGAGCGGAGCCACCACGACGTGGTCGTCGTCGGGTCGCGCTGCGCAGGGGGCGCCACCGCGATGCTGCTGGCCCGGGCCGGTCACGACGTCGTCGTCATCGACCGGTGCCGCTTCCCCAGCGACGTCGTGTCGACCCACGGCCTGGCTCGAGGCGGGGTGGTGCAGCTCTCCCGCTGGGGTCTGCTCGGCGCGGTGCTCGCGAGCGGCGCACCCCCGGTGCGCTCGGTCCTGTTCCGTCGCGACGACACCGAGGTCACCCGGCGCATCAAGGACCGCGCCGGCGTCGACCTGCTGGTGGCACCGCGCCGCACCATCCTCGACTCGCTGCTCGTCGACGCGGCCGATGCCGCCGGCGCCACGGTGCGGACCGGCGTCACCGCGACCGGAGTTCGACGCGACCACGACGGGCGCGTCATCGGCGTCGAGGCGCGCGCCGCCGACGGTGCGTCGATGGAGCTGACGGCTCGGCACGTGGTGGGGGCGGACGGCCTGCGGTCCCGGACTGCCGGCTGGTTCGGCGCCGAGGTCCTCGAGAGCTTCACGGCCGACATAGCCACCTTCTACGCGTACGTCGCAGACGTGCCGTGGCCGGCGTACGAGTTCCACATCGCAGCCGACGGGTTCGCCGGCGTCTTCCCGACGCATGACGGCGAGGGCTGCGTCTGGCTGATCCGCCCGACGCCCGCCCTGCGGCAGCTGCGCGGTGCCGGGGCCGACCGGCCTGCCGCGCTCGTCGACGAGCTTGCCCGCGTGTCCCCCACCCTGACCGCCCGGGTGCGCGCCGGTCGCGTCACCTCTCCGGTGCGCGGGGTCGCGGGGCTCCCGAACCACGTGCGGCAGCCGGTCGGGCCGGGCTGGGCGCTCGTCGGTGACGCGGGCTACCACCGCGACCCGATCACCGGGCACGGCATCACCGACGCCTTCCGGGACGCCGAGCTGCTCGCGACCGCG
>DASVBQ010000155.1:0-4253 GCA_036375795.1 Actinomycetes bacterium | reverse complement strand
CACCCACCACCGGCGGGCACGCGCCCTGCCGAGCCGGACCTCGGCCATCTAGGCGAGGGCCGCCTTCGCTGCGGCCAGGTCGTCGGCCGCGAACACGAGACGTGTGTCGGTCGCGAGATAGGCCAGGGTGATGTTGACGCCGCTCTCACCGAGCTTGCGGCTGACCTCGCCGAGGACGCCCGGGCGGTCCTCCACGGCGACCACGGCGACCTCCTGCTCGAAGGCGATCTCGATACCCGCAGCGGCCAGCGTCGTGAACGCGGCGGCCATGTCGTCGATGAGGACGTGCACCTCGGCCTTCCCACCACCGCTCGTCACGGCACAGAAGCCGTGGATGTTCACCGCGGCCGCGCCGAGCAGGCCGGAGACCCTGGCGAGCTCGCCCGGCTGGTCGTCCAGGTAGAGCGTGAGATCCGTCGCCATCGAGGTGCACCTCCGTGAGGCCGTGCACCCCGATGGTGCCACGTCGGGAGGGCTACATGTTGATCATGTGGCCCTCGAGGCCGTGCAGTGCCTCCTTCACCGCCTCGCTGAGTGTCGGGTGGGCATGCACGTTGCGGGCCAGCTCCTTGCTCGTCAGGTCCCACTGCTGGGCCAGCGTGAGCTCGGGGAGCAGCTCGGTGACGTCCGGGCCGATCATGTGGGCGCCGAGCAGCTCCCCATGCTCGGCGTCGCTGAGCAGCTTCACGAACCCGACCGTGTCCCCCAGGCCGTGTGCCTTGCCGTTGGCCATGAACGGGAACTTCGCCACGCGGACGTCGTGGCCGCGCTCGCGGGCCTGGGCCTCGGTCCAGCCGAAGCTCGCGACCTGCGGCTGACAGTAGGTGGCGCGCGGCATCATCACGTAGTCGAGCTCCATCGTCTCGGCTCCGGCGATGGTCTCCGCGGCGATGACCCCCATCGCCTCGGCGACGTGCGCGAGCAGGAGCTTCCCGGTGACGTCTCCGACGGCATAGACACTCGGCACGTTCGTGCGCATGAAGCCGTCGATGTCGATCGCGCCCCGGTCGGTGAGCTTTACCCCGGTCCGCTCCAGGCCGTATCCCTCGACGCGTGGTGCGAAGCCGATGGCCTGCAGCACCTTGTCGACCTCGAGGGTCTGCTGCTGGCCGTCGCGGCTCACCACGACGCGGACCGTGTCGCCGCTGTCGTCGATCGACTCGACGCGGGTGGAGGTCAGGACGTTGATCCCGGCCCGCTTGTACCGGCGGGCCAGCTCAGCGGACACCTCCTCGTCCTCGAGCGGCAGGACCCGGTCCAGGAACTCGACAAGAGTCACGTCGACGCCGTAGTTGCCCAGCACGTACGCGAACTCGACGCCGATCGCGCCGGCCCCCGCGATCAGGATGCTGCCCGGCAGCGACTCGGTGAGGATCTGCTCCTCGTAGGTCACCACGCGCTCGCTCAGGCTGGTGCCCGGGAGCAGCCGGGTCGTGGCCCCGGCCGCGACGATGCAGTGGTCGAAGGAGACCGTCTGCTGGCCGCCGTCGTCGAGCTTGACCGACAGGGTGTTCGCGTCGACGAACTCGCCCCACCCGTTGATCTCGTCGATGCCGTTCTTCTTCATCAGGAAGTGGACGCCCTTGACCCGGCCGTCCGCCACCTTGCGGCTTCGGGTGAACGCCGCCGTGTAGTCCACCGAGACCGACCCGTCGATGCGGATGCCGAAGGCCTCTGCCTCATGGGTCACCAGGTGGGCGAGCTCGGCGTTGCGCAGCAGCGCCTTGGACGGGATGCAGCCGACGTTGAGGCAGACCCCGCCCCAGTACTTCTGCTCCACCACCGCCACCCGCTTGCCCAGCTGGGCGGCACGGACGGCGGCGACGTACCCACCGGGGCCGGCACCGAGGACGACGACGTCGTAGCGGTCAGTCATGCACCGGACGTTACCGTCGGCGCCGCGGACCGCGCCCTCCCGGGGCGGCCGCGACGGACCGCCCAGGACCGACCTGCTCAGGTCGTGCGACCGACCACCTGGTCGCAGAGGGCGGCCAGGGCGTCCTTGGCCGGGCAGGCCGGAAGCGGAGTGAGGACCTCGCGCGCCTCCGCGGCCCAGCGCGAGACCTCGGCCTGCGACTCGGCGACCACGGGGTGCGCGCGCAGCAGGCGCAGCGCCTCGGCATGGTCCCCGTCGTCGGCCAGGCCGCCGTCGAGCAGGGCCAGCAGCCGCTCGTCCTCCGGCCGGGGTGAGCGCCGCAGGAGGAGCACCGGCAGCGTGGGCACACCCTCGCGCAGGTCGGTGCCCGGCGTCTTGCCCGACTCGGCCGTCTCCGACAGGACGTCGAGCAGGTCGTCGGAGAGCTGGAAGGCGATGCCGATGCGCTCGCCGAACCGGGTCAGCACGTCGACGACCGTCTCGTCGGCTCCGGCCAGCATGGCGCCGAACCGGCCAGACGTCGCGATCAGCGAGCCCGTCTTGTCCGCGAGCACGGAGAGGTAGTGCCCGACCTGGTCCTCTTCCTCCGCGGGGCCGACCGTCTCCCGGATCTGCCCCGTCACCAGCCGCTCGAACGTGCGCGCCTGCAGGCGCACCGCCTCCGGGCCGAGGTCGGCCAGGATGTCCGAGGCCCGGGCGAAGAGGAAGTCGCCGGTGAGGATGGCGACCGTGTTGTCCCAGCGGGCGTTGGCGGACACGGCGCCCCGGCGCAGCGCCGCCTCGTCCATGACGTCGTCGTGGTACAGCGTCGCCAGATGGGTGAGCTCGACCACGACGGCGGACGGCACCACACCGGGCGCCTCGGGGTCGCCGAACTGCGAGGCCAGCAGGACGAGCAATGGCCGGAAGCGCTTGCCGCCGGCGTCGACGAGGTGGCGCGAGGTCTCGGTGACGAACGGGAAGTCGCTCTTCACCGTCTCGTGCAGCATCGACTCCACGGCGGCCAGGCCCGAGCGGATCGCCGCCTCGAGGGCGGGATCCCCCGAGGGCGCGGCGAACGGGACGGGCGTGGCCATGGTCAGCGGACGAGCTGTGAGGCCTGGCCGGCCAGGTCGAGGACCTGCGAGGGGTAGACGCCGAGCATCAGCGTGACCAGCACGCCGAGCGCGATGGCGAGCGTGGTGAGCGGGCTCGGCACGACGACCCACGGACCCTCGGGCGTCTGCGGCGAGAAGTACATGAGCACGATGACGCGGAAGTAGAAGAACGCGGCGACCGCACTCATCAGGACGCCGACGACCACCAGCGCCCGGGCGTCGGCGGCCCAGGCGGCCTGGAACACCGCGAACTTCCCGGTGAAGCCGCTGGTCAGCGGAATGCCCGCGAACGCGGCGAGGAAGAAGGTGAACACCGCCGCGGTGACCGGCGAGCGCCGAGCCAGGCCGGCCCACTGCGAGAGGTGGGTCGCCTCGCCGGCCGCGTCGCGGACGAGCGTCACGACCGCGAACGCGCCGATCGTCGCGAAGCCGTACGCCACCAGGTAGAACAGCACGCTCGAGACGCCGAGCAGCTCGCCGTCGCTGTTGACCGCGTCGGTCGCGACCAGGCCGGTGAGGATGAACCCGGCGTGCGCGATCGAGGAGTAGGCCAGCATCCGCTTGATGTCGGTCTGCGTGAGCGCCACGACCGAGCCGACGACCATCGTGAGGATCGCGACACCGGCCATGACCGGCTCCCACTCCCAGGCGAGGCCGCCGAGCGCGACGTAGAACACGCGGAGGAGGGCGCCGAAGGCCGCCACCTTGGTGCAGGCGGCCATGAAGCCGGTGATCGGCGTGGGGGCACCCTGGTAGACGTCAGGCGTCCAGGAGTGGAACGGGGCGGCACCGACCTTGAAGAGCAGGCCGACGGCCAGCAGCCCGGTGCCGATCAGCAGCAGTGTCTCGCTGCCGGTCTCCGAGCTGACGGCCTCGGCGATACCGGACAGCTCGACGGTGCCCGCGTAGCCGTAGAGCAGCGCCACGCCGTACAGGAAGAAGGCGGAGGAGAACGCGCCGAGCAGGAAGTACTTGAGCGAGGCCTCCTGGCTCAGCAGCCGCCGGCGGCGAGCCAGCCCGCACAGCAGGTACAGCGGCAGCGACAGGACCTCGAGCGCCACGAACATCGTCAGCAGGTCGTTCGCCGCGGGGAAGAGCAGCATGCCGCCCACCGCGAACATGAGCAGCGGGTACACCTCGGTCTGGGTGATCTTGTTCTCGATGAGCACCCGTTCGGCCTGCGAGCCCGGCATGGAGGAGCCGGCCGGCGCGAACGCGCCGCCCGCCTCGACGGTCTGCTCCGCTGCGGTCAGCACTCCCGGGATGGCGAGCAGCAGGAT
>DASVBQ010000130.1:0-6341 GCA_036375795.1 Actinomycetes bacterium | reverse complement strand
GGATGAAGTCGTGGCGCGCCATCGACGAGGCGATGAACTCGATCGCGCAGCAGGCCAGCCCGAAGTTGAAGACCCACAGGCTGTAGCGGCGGCCCCAGTTGAGGATCAGCCGCATCGGCTCGGGCGCCGCGCGCTGCAGCGGCCCGACGGCGGGACGGCCGACCGTGGGGGTCGGGAGGTCTACCGCCACGTGAGCACCCCCTTGCGCCACGCGTACAGCAGACCAACCGCCAGGAACCCGATGAACACGAACATCTCGACCAGAGTCGTGGCGCCGAAGCCCGGCGCGGCGAAGATCGTCGCCCAGGGGAACAGGTAGATCGCGTCGACGGCGAAGATGACGTAGAGGTAGGCGAAGACGTAGTAGCGGACGTGGCTCTGCGCCCACCCCTCGCCGACCGGGTCGACCCCGCACTCGTAGGTCAGTGACTTGTCGTGCGTGGGGACGGCGGGGGCCAGCAGCCGGTTGGCGGCGAACGCGACGGTGACGAACGCGACGCCCACCAGGAGGACCAGGCCGACCAGCGCGTAACCGCCGTAGAAGCCGTCCACATCGCCTCCTCGATCTTGCCTCGGGGCGAGTCTAGGGCGGGGTCACCCGCCGCAGGCACACCCGCCGCACCCGCAGCCGCTCTCCTGACGCTCGACCTCGTCGTGCGAGTCGCCGAGCAGCTCGTGCATCCCGGCGAGCAGCGACCCGAGGTCGGCGCCGGACTCGTCCAGGGCGGGCAGCAGCAGGTCGTTCTCCTTCGCCAGGTGGGTGAGGAACAGCGTCCGCAGCGCCGCGGCCGTGCCGGCGACGTCGGAGGGGGTGCGGGCGCCGGCCAGGTCGTCGACCAGCCCTTCCAGCACGCGGTGCTCGGCCACCATCGCCGCCACGAGCAGGCGGGTCGCGGGCAGGTCGGCCCCGGCGGCGTAGAGCGTCTTCTCCTCCGCCGCCGCGTGCGGCAGCAGCTCCTCGTGCAGGAAGGCGACCAGCCCGGCCCGCGCGTCGTCGCCGGCCGCCAGGCGGTCGACGCCGCCCTGGACGGCCAGGGACCGGCTCACGAGGTCCCGCGACAGCTGGTCGTGGTGGGCCCGGATCGCGGCGATGACCTCGCGGTTGGTGCTCATGTCGTCCCTCTCTCGAGTGTTTTTCACTAGTGAACTTGTATTTATCACAGACCCCGGGAAAACTGCCAGACATGACCGACCCCCGCGCCCACCGGGTGCTCGCCGGCGTGAGCCGGGTGGCCGTCCTCGAGGTGCTCCGTCGGGCGGCCCGGCCGCTGCCGGTGCCGGAGATCGCCGACCAGGTGGGACTGCACCCCAACACGGTCCGCAGCCATCTCGACCTGCTCGTCCAGCACGGGCACGCCCGCGCCGAGGTGGAGCGCCGCAGCGGCCCCGGGCGACCGCGCCTGGTCTATGCCGCGACCGGCCGGCCGGCCGAGGACGAGACCCGCAACTACCGGCTGCTCGCGCAGATCCTCGCCGGGCACCTGGCCATGAGCAGCCCACAGCCGGCGGCCACCGCGGTCGCCGCGGGACGCGCCTTCGGCACCAGCCTCGCGGGCGGCTCTCGAGGCGCGGACGGCGCCGAGCCCGACCCGCTGGGCCGGCTCGTCGAGCTGCTGGCCGCCATCGGCTTCGAGCCGGAGCCGGCGCCGGACGGGCAGAGCATCACGCTGCACCACTGCCCGTTCCGGGAGATGGCCGAGGAGAACCGGGACCTCGTGTGCGGCGTCCACCTCGGCCTCATGCAGGGCGCGCTCGGCGCGCTCGGTGCGCCCGTGTCGGCCACCCGGCTGCTGCCGTTCGTCGAGCCCGACCTCTGCGTCGCCGTGCTGGGCACCGAGGAGTCCTGACGTGACGCTCACCCTCGAGCGCCGGCCACCCGAGGAGCCCGCCGCCGAGCGCCCGCGGCCGCGCGCCTCGTGGCACGTACGCGCCAACGCGGTGGTGGTCGGGTACCTGGCCCTCACCGTGGTCGCCGTCCTCGCCCACGACGCGCTCCCGGTGCCGCGTTGGCTTGCCGTACACCTGCTGATGCTCGGCGCGGTGACCAACGCGATCGTCACCTGGAGCGAGCACTTCTCGGTCGCGCTGCTGCGCGCCCCGACGCCGTCCCGGCGCCGCAGCGCGGTCCGGCTGGTCGCGCTCAACGCCTCGGTCCTCGGCGTCCTCGCCGGTGTCACGACCTCCCACGTCCCAACGATCACCGTCGCCGCGAGCGCGCTGCTCGTCGTGGTCCTCGACCACGTGGTGAACCTGGTCCGGATCGCCCGGAAGGCGCTGCAGGGCCGGTTCGCCCGGACCGTCCGGTTCTACGTGGCGGCCGGGCTGGCCCTCGTCGTCGGCATCACCCTCGGCGGGCACCTCGCCGTCGACTCCGTGCCGCCCGGCGACGGGCACCTGCGCTTCCACGCCGGCCACGTCCACGCCAACCTGCTGGGCTGGGTGGGCCTGTCCGTGCTCGGCACCCTCTTCACGCTGTGGCCGACCGTGCTGCGCACCCGGATGGTCGAGGGCATCGAGCGGGCGGCCCGGGCCTGTCTGCTGCTCACGGTCGGCGGGCTCGCGACCCTCCTCGCCGCGCTGCTGCTCGGCCACCGCGCGCTCGCCGTCGCCGGTCTCGGTCTCTACGCGCTGGGCGTCGCGGCCGCCTTGGACCCGTTCGTGCGCACCTGGCGGCAGCGGGCCCCGCACGACGCCGCGTCCTGGACGCTCGCCGCAGGCACCGGGTGGCTGCTCGTCGGCGTGGTCGCGGACCTGCTGGCCCTGGCCACCAGCCCCAGCCTCGGCCGGTACCTGGACCGGCTGGACGCCCTGGTGCCGCTGCTCGCCGTGGGCTTCGTCGGCCAGGTCCTCCTCGGTGCGCTGACCTACCTGCTGCCCGTCGTGCTGGGCCGCGGGCCGACCGGCTTCCGGTCGGTGTCGGCCGTGCTCGGCCGGGCCTGGCCGGCCCGGCTGGTGCTGCTCAACGCCGGTGTCGCCGTCGTCGCACTGCCGCTGCCCGACCCGCTCCCCCGGCTCGGCTGGGCCATGGTCCTGGCCAGCGCCGGCGGCTTCGTCGTCCTGGCGCTGCTCGCCCTCACCGGCCGAGCCCGCAGCGCGCCCTCCGACCGGGCCGCCAACCCCGCCCTCGCGGGCGTCGCGCTGGGCCTGGTGGTCGCGCTCGTCCCCGTCGGCATCGCCCTCTCCGGCAGCGACGACGAGGGGACCGAGACGCAGGTCGTGGCCGACGGTTCCCGTCCGGTCGAGGTGACCCTCGTCGGCCTGGACGTGCGCCCCGCCGTCGTCGAAGTGCCGGCCGGCACCCGGCTGCGGCTGCGGGTGACCAACGACGCGGTGACCCGGCACGACCTCGCCTTCGCCGACGGCCCGACGACGGGGCTGCTCGCCGCGGGCGAGTCCCGGGTGCTCGACCTCGGCACCGTCGAGACCGACCTGCAGGCCTGGTGCACCCTGCCCGGCCACCGGGCCGCCGGGATGACCCTCGACGTCCGAGTGGCCGGAGCCGGCAGCCACGCCGGGCACGGCGACCCTGCCGCGCAGGGTTCGGACGCAGCCGTGACCGACACCCCGGCGGGCGACGTACCGACGATCGACTTCGGGGCGACCCCGGCACCGGGATGGCGGCCGTACGACGCCACCCTGCGCCCGGCCCCGGGGGGCACCGAGCACCGGCTCGTCGTCCGAGCGCAGGAGAAGGTGCTCGAGGTCGCGCCAGGCGTACGCCAGCGCATGTGGACCTTCAACGGGACCGTTCCGGGTCCGACCCTGCGCGGCAAGGTCGGCGACGTCTTCACGGTGACATTCGTCAACGAGGGGACACTCGGGCACGGCATCGACTTCCATGCCGGGTCGCTCGCGCCGGACCGGCCCATGCGCACCATCGACCCCGGAGAGCGGCTGACCTACCAGTTCCGGGCCGACTACGCCGGTGCGTGGCTCTACCACTGCAGCACCATGCCGATGCTGCACCACATCGGGAACGGCATGTTCGGGGCCGTGGTCATCGACCCGCCCGACCTCCCGGCCGTCGACCACGAGTACGTGCTGGTCCAGTCCGAGCTCTACCTCGGGCCGGCCGGCCAGCCCGGCGACCTGGCGAAGATGCAGGCCGGCGCGCGGGACGCCGTGGTCTTCAACGGCTACGTCGGGCAGTACGCCCACCGGCCGCTGACCGCACGGCCAGGGGAACGGGTGCGCTTCTGGGTGGTCGACGCCGGCCCCTCGGACGGCACGTCGTTCCACGTCGTCGGCGCGCAGTTCGACACCGTGTACAAGGAGGGGGCGTACCTGCTGCGGCCCGGTGCGGGGCGCGGCGGCGCGCAGTCGCTCGACCTGTCGCCCGCTCAGGGCGGCTTCGTGGAGGCGGTCTTCCGGGAGCCCGGGCACTACCCGTTCGTCGACCACGCGATGCGCGATGCGGAGGCAGGCGCCCGCGGCCTGGTCGAGGTCAGCCCCTGATGCTCGGGTTCTGGTCCACCGTCCGGTTCGTGCACGTCCTGTCGGCGATGGTGTGGGTCGGCGGCCAGCTCACCATCACCGCGCTGCTCCTGCCGGTGGTGCGCCGGCGGCTGGCGCCGGACCTGCGCGGCGCGGTGATGCGCGACGTCGGCAAGCGGTTCGGTACGTTCACCGTGGCGGTGTTCGTGCCGGTGCAGGTCGCGACGGGGGTGGCCATCGCCTGGCATCGGGGCGTGACCTGGGAGTCACTGTCCGAGCCGGGCTACGGCCGGACACTGTCCGGCAAGTTGCTGGCCTTCGTCCTCGTGATGCTCGCCGCAGCCGGCCACGGGCGCGCGACGCGCGCGGGCGAGCTGGGCCTGGCCCGCTCGCTGGCGATGGCCTCGCTGGTCGGCTCGCTGGCCGTGGTGCTCCTGGCCACCGCGCTCCCGAGAACCTGAGACGGACAGCGGCGGACGGACGCCGGACGTAGCATGAAGGTCGTCGCGCAACCAGGAGGCTCGCAGCTCGTGGCCAAACAGGTCCAGCAGCTCGACCGGGTGATCATCCGCTTCGCGGGGGACTCCGGCGACGGCATGCAGCTCACCGGGGACCGGTTCACCACCGAGACCGCGTCGTTCGGCAACGACCTCTCGACCCTGCCGGACTTCCCCGCCGAGATCCGGGCGCCGGCCGGCACGCTCCCCGGCGTGTCGGCCTTCCAGCTGCACTTCGCCGACCACGACATCATGACGCCCGGCGACCGGCCGGACGTGCTGGTCGCGATGAACCCGGCGGCGCTGAAGGCCAACCTCGGCGACCTCGCGCGCGGAGCCGACGTCATCGTCAACACCGACGAGTTCACCAAGCGCAACCTGGTCAAGGTCGGCTACGCGGAGAACCCCCTCGACGACGGTTCCCTGGAGGCGTACAACGTCCACCCGATCGCGCTGACGTCGATGACGGTGGAGGCGCTCAAGGGTTTCGACATCACCAAGAAGGAGGCCGAGCGCGCGAAGAACATGTTCGCCCTCGGCCTGCTCTCGTGGCTCTACAACCGGCCCACCGAGGGCACCGTGAAGTTCCTCAAGGCCAAGTTCGCGCGCAACGAGGCGATCATGAAGGCCAACCTGACGGCCTTCCAGGCGGGCTGGAGCTTCGGCGAGACGACCGAGGACTTCTCGGTGTCGTACGAGGTGAAGCCGGCGCACCTGCCCGCCGGCACCTACCGCAACATCTCCGGGAACCTCGCGCTGGCGTACGGTCTGGTGGCCGCGTCCCAGCGCAGCGGACTGCCGCTGTTCCTCGGGTCGTACCCGATCACCCCGGCCTCCGACATCCTGCACGAGCTGAGCAAGCACAAGCGGTTCGGTGTGCGGACCTTCCAGGCCGAGGACGAGATCGCGGCCGTGGGGGCGGCGCTGGGCGCCGCCTACGGCGGCGCGCTGGCGGTGACCTCGACCTCGGGGCCCGGCCTGGCGCTCAAGGCCGAGACGATCGGCCTCGGCGTCTCGCTCGAGCTCCCGCTGATCGTCGTCGACGTGCAGCGAGCCGGCCCGTCGACCGGCATGCCGACCAAGACCGAGCAGGCGGACCTGCTGCAGGCCATGTTCGGGCGCAACGGTGAGGCGCCGGTGCCGGTGCTCGCGCCGCGCTCACCGGCCGACTGCTTCACCACCGCCCTGGAGGCCGCGCGGATCGCCACGGCCTACCGGGTGCCGGTGATCCTGCTCTCGGACGGCTACCTCGCGAACGGCTCGGAGCCCTGGCGGGTGCCGGAGGTCGAGGACCTGCCGGACCTCCGGGTCGACTTCGCGACGGAGCCGAACGCGCAGGTCGACGGAGCCGCCGTGTTCCAGCCGTACCTGCGCGACCCGGGGACGCTGGCCCGGCCCTGGGCGGTGCCG
>DASVBQ010000143.1:0-10424 GCA_036375795.1 Actinomycetes bacterium | reverse complement strand
CGTCGCGCGCGACGCCTTCCGGCGCGCCCGGTCGCGCCCGCGCCGGCATCTGACCCTCGTGCACAAGACGAACGTGCTCGTGCACGCCGGCGACCTGTGGGCGCGGACGGTCGCGACGGTCGGCGAGGCGTACACCGACGTCACGACCGACTACCTGCACGTCGACGCCGCAGCGATCTTCCTGGTCACCGACCCCGGCCGGTTCGACGTCATCGTCACCGACAACCTGTTCGGCGACATCGTCACCGACCTGGCGGCCGCGGTGACCGGGGGCATCGGCCTGGCGGCCAGCGGCAACCTCGACGTGAGCCGCACCAACCCGTCGATGTTCGAGCCGGTGCACGGCAGCGCGCCCGACATCGCCGGGCAAGGCGTCGCGGACCCCACCGCAACGATCCTGTCGGTGTCCCTGCTGCTGGAGCACCTCGGCCTCACCGATGCCGCGCGACGGGTGGAGGGCGCCGTGGCCGCCGACCTCGCCGAGCGGGGAGACCGGCGCCGGCGCACCCGGGAGGTGGGGCAGGCCGTCCTGGAGCGCCTTCGCTGAGGTCGGCTAACGTCTGACCATGCCGAGTGACCTGACCATCGAGCTCGCCCCGTCGTCCTCGCCGCGCAGCGCCCAGGAGCGCGCCACGCTGCTGGAGAACCCCGGCTTCGGTCAGGTCTTCACCGACCACATGGTCTCGATCCGGTACACGCGGGACGCCGGCTGGCACGACGCTCGCCTCACGGCGTACGCGCCGATCACCCTGGACCCGGCGACCTCGGCCCTGCACTACGGTCAGGAGATCTTCGAGGGGCTGAAGGCCTACCACCAGCCGGACGGGTCCGTGGCGCTGTTCCGGCCGGAGCGGAACGCGATCCGGTTCCAGCGCTCGGCCCGGCGGCTGGCGATGGCCGAGCTGCCGACCGACCTGTTCCTGGAGTCGGTGCACACCCTGGTGCGTGCCGACCGCGACTGGGTGCCGACCAACCCCGGGGAGTCGCTGTACCTGCGGCCGCTGATGTTCGCCACCGACCCGTTCCTCGGGGTCCGCCCCTCCCTGACCTACCAGTACCTCCTGTTCGCCTCGCCGGCCGGCACCTACTTCCCCGGCGGAGTCCGCCCGGTCTCGGTGTGGCTGTCCACGGAGTTCGTCCGCGCGGCACCCGGTGGGACCGGGGAGGCGAAGTGCGCCGGCAACTACGCCGCCTCGCTGGTCGCCCAGGCGCAGGCGGCGGAGGAGGGATGCGACCAGGTGGTCTGGCTCGACGCGGTGGAGCACCAGTACGTCGAGGAGATGGGCGGCATGAACCTCTACTTCGTGTACGCCGACGGCCGACTGGTCACGCCGGCGCTCACCGGCACTCTGCTCCCGGGCGTGACCCGCGACTCGATCCTCACCCTCGGCCGGGACCTCGGCCTCGACGTCGTCGAGGGCCGCATCTCCACCGAGGAGTGGCAGCAGGGGTGCGCCGACGGCACCATCAGCGAGGTCTTCGCCTGCGGGACCGCCGCGGTCGTGACCCCGGTGGGGGAGGTCAAGCACGCCGGCGGAGCGTTCAGCGTCGCCGACGGTGAGCCCGGTGCGGTCACCATGAAGGTCCGGGAGGCCCTCCTGGGCATCCAGCAGGGCACCGCCCCCGACCCGCACGGCTGGATGCGGCGGGTCGACTGAGCCGCCCGCCAACTGGGCGATTTGCCCTGATTCTGCTGAGCGGACCAGGGTAGGAGGAGCCACAGCACCGTTTCGACGAGGAGAGAAGCCCCACCATGACCGTCCCCAGCCCGAACGGCAGCCAGCCGACCGAGTCCGCGATCGCCGCAGGAATGGCCGCAGGCGACACCGAAGCCGTGATGCGTGCGGTCGCCGCCAGCGAGGTCGTGGTGCCCCAGGCGGCTGGCGCACGCGGCGAAGGCGTCCCGGACGGCTCGATCTCGCTGCCGGTGATCGAGCAGGACGGCACGTCGTACGTCCCGGTGTTCACCTCCGAGGACACCATGCACGCGGCGGCCCCGGACATCGAGGACGCGGTGTCCGTCTCCGCCGCCGAGCTCGGCGCGAACTGGCCGTCTGAGGACCTCTGGCTGGCGGTGAACCCCGGCACCGAGGACGGGCTCACCCTGCCGCCCGACGCCGTCCGGTCCCTGCCCGTCTACGCCGACGGCACCCTCTGACCCGAGCGGCCCCCCGCCCCCCACCGTGTGAGCGGCCCTGCGCCGCACGCTTTTCGCGGACATTGGATGCGGAACCGGTCGCTCAGGCTGCCGGTTCCGCATCCAATGCGCCGAACGTGTGACCGCCGTTCCGGATGGTGGGACGGTGGTTCCGCGACGTGAGCCGACGGTGGCACCCTCGACCGTGATGAGCACCAGCCGCTGCATTACGACCTGAGCGCGCCCGCCGGACCGGATCCGGCAGACGCGCAGACCTCCCGCGACCGCGGGGGGTCTTTTTGTTTGAGGGGACTGTCATGACCGACGCGGTGGACGCCTTCCACGTCTACGACACGACCTTGCGCGACGGCGCCCAGCAGGAGGGCCTCGCGTTCTCGGTCGCCGACAAGCTCGCCGTCGCGTCGCACCTCGACCAGCTCGGGGTGGGCTTCATCGAGGGCGGTTGGCCGGGGGCCAACCCCAAGGACACGGAGTTCTTCCGGCGGGCTCGGACCGAGCTCGACCTGAAGCATGCGCAGCTCGCCGCGTTCGGCGCGACCCGCCGACCCGGTGTGAAGGCCGCCGACGACCCCCTGGTGGCCGCCCTGCGCGACTCCGGCGCGCCCGTCGTGACACTCGTGGCGAAGAGCCATGACCGCCACGTCGAGCTCGCCCTGCGGACCACCCTGGAGGAGAACCTCGCCATGGTGCGCGACACGGTCGAGCACCTGCGTGCCGAGGGGCAGCGGGTGTTCCTCGACGCAGAGCACTTCTTCGACGGCTACTCCGACAACCCGGCGTACGCGGTCGAGGTGCTGCGGACGGCGATGGCGGCCGGCGCCGACGTGGCCGTGCTCTGCGACACCAACGGTGGGCGGCTGCCCGACGAGGTGGCGGACGTGGTGCACGCCGTCCGAGAGGCGACGTCCGCGCGCCTCGGCATCCACTGCCACAACGACGCGGGGTGCGCCGTGGCCAACTCCGTCGCGGCGGTCGACGCCGGCGCGACCCACGTGCAGGGGACGCTCAACGGGTACGGCGAGCGCACCGGCAACGCCGACATCCTCACCGTCGTCGCCAACCTCGAGCTCAAGCGGGACCGACGGGTGCTGCCCGACGGCGCGCTGCGCGACGCGACCCGGATCGCGCACGCCGTGTCCGAGCTGGCCAACGTTCCGCCGTACTCCCGCCAGCCCTACGTCGGCGCGTCGGCGTTCGCGCACAAGGCCGGCCTGCACGCCAGCGCGGTCCGCGTCGACCCGATGCTCTACCAGCACGAGGAACCGGGCGCGGTCGGCAACGACATGCGCATGCTCGTGTCCGACATGGCCGGCCGGGCGTCCATCGAGCTCAAGGGCCGCGAGCTCGGCTACGACCTCGGCGGCAACACCGAGCTGCTGACCCGGATCACCGACCGGGTGAAGGAGATGGAGAGCCGCGGCTACACGTTCGAGGCGGCCGACGCGTCGTTCGAGCTGTTGCTGCGCACCGAGGTCGAGGGCGCGCCCCCGGACCTGTTCGAGGTCGAGTCCTGGCGGGTGATCGTCGACGCCCAGGGCGACGGGTCGGCGGCGGCCGAGGCGACGGTCAAGCTGCGGGCCGGCGGCGAGCGGATCATCGCGGTGGGCGAGGGCAACGGGCCGGTCAACGCGCTCGACCACGCGCTGCGCACGGCGCTCGCCCAGGCCTACCCCGAGCTGGCCAAGCTCGAGCTCATCGACTACCGGGTGCGCATCGTCGACCAGGCGCACGGCACCGACGCGGTGACGAGGGTGCTCGTCGAGACCAGTGACGGCGAGACGTCGTGGGAGACCGTCGGGGTGCACGCCAACGTGATCGAGGCGTCGTGGGAGGCCCTGCTCGACGCGGTGACCTACGGCCTGCTGCGCCACTCGAGCGCGGCGACGTCCGGAGCGAGGAACGAGCGTAGGCGGAGCGCGCCGATGTCAACGGCGCAGTGACTGACGCGAGCCCGCGCGTCAGCCCGTCCAGCCGAGCCAGGCCTCGCCGGCACTGATGACCGCCCACCAGAGCAGGGCGCCCACCACCGGCACCGTGAGCACGAGGTACGAGCGTCGACGGGCCAGCCAGACCGCGGCGCCGAGCAGTACGGCGTACGCCAGCCACATCAGGTAGAGGTAGGGGCCCGGCACGAGCAGCCCGGAGGCGGCGTAGAAGAACCCGACGGGCGCCATCGCCAACAGGCTCAGGGCGGCCGCGACGCCACGGCCCCGGCCACGGCGCCCGGAGGCGGTCGTCGACGACAGCTCGGCGGAGGAGGTCGGCGTCATGCGCGCAGTATGGCCACCGACCGGGCCGACCGGGGTCAGTACGCGCGCTCAGGCGCCGCGCGGCTCACGAGTAACCTCTGCGGGTGCGGATAGCGAGGTTCACGACAGGAGACGGTGCGTCCTTCGGCGTGGTCGAGGGCGAGGGCGGGCCTGCCGAGCTGACCGTGCGGCGCATCGACGGCCACCCGTTCGCCCCCTTCCAGGTGGTGGGCGACCCGATGCCGCTGCCCGAGGTGCGGCTGCTCGCCCCGGTGCTGCCGAGCAAGGTCGTGGCGTTCGGCCGCAACTACGCCGAGCACGCCGCCGAGATGGGCGCGGTGGTCTCGCTGGACGAGCCCCCGGTGGTGTTCATCAAGCCGTCGACGTCCGTGATCGGACCCGGTGAGTCGGTGCAGTACCCGGTGGGTGTCTCGGAAGAGGTGCACTACGAGGGCGAGCTGGCGATCGTCATCGCCCGGCTGTGCCGAGAGGTGCCGGCTGAGCGGGTCTCCGACGTGGTCCTCGGGTTCACCTGCGCCAACGACGTGACGGCCCGCGACCTGCAGAAGACGGAGAAGCAGTGGGGTCGGGCCAAGGGCTTCGACACGTTCTGCCCGCTCGGCCCGTGGGTCGCGACCGGGCTCGACCCGTCGGACCTGGCCGTCACGACCACCGTCAACGGTGAGCTGCGCCAGGCCGGGCGCACGTCGCAGATGCTGCGCGGGGTCGACCAGCTCGTCGCCCACGTCAGCCAGGCCATGACGCTGCTGCCCGGGGACGTGATCCTCACCGGCACACCCGCCGGCGTCGGGCCGCTGGCCGTCGGTGACGAGGTGAGCGTCACGATCGAGCAGATCGGCACGCTGACCAACCCGGTGGTGGCTCGTGGCTGAGATCCCCCAGACGGACATGTCGACCGGCCCGGTGCGCGTCCGGATCGCGCCGTCGCCCACCGGCGACCCGCACGTCGGCACGGCGTACATGTCGCTGTTCAACCTGGCGTTCGCGCGGGCTCGAGGAGGCCAGTTCGTGCTGCGCCTCGAGGACACCGACCGCGCGCGCTACTTCGCCGACAGCGAGGCGCAGATCTACGACATGCTGCACTGGCTCGGCCTCGACTGGGACGAGGGACCGGACAAGGGCGGGCCCTACGCGCCGTACCGCCAGACCGAGCGCCTCGAGTCCTACCGCGGCCCGGTCCACAGGCTGCTGGCGGACGGCCGCGCCTACCACTGCTGGTGCTCGACCGAGCGGCTCGCCCAGATGCGCGAGGAGCAGCAGCGGGCCAAGCAGCCCACGGGCTACGACCGGCTCTGTCTCGGGACGTCGCGCGAGGAGCGGGCCGCGCTGCCCGGCTTCACCGAGACACCCGTCGTGCGGATGCTCATCCCGGACGACGTGCCGCTGGCATTCGAGGACGTGATCCGCGGCGAGGTCCGAGCCCCGCATCCCGACGACCAGGTGCTGGTGAAGGCGGACGGTTTCCCGACGTACCACCTGGCCAACGTCGTCGACGACCACGAGATGGCCATCACCCACGTGGTGCGCGGCGAGGAATGGATCTCCTCGACGCCGAAGCACGTCCTGCTCTACGACTGGCTCGGGTGGGAGCCTCCGCAGTTCGCCCACATGCCGCTGCTGCGCAACGCCGACAAGTCGAAGATCTCCAAGCGCAAGAACCCGGCCGCCCGGCTGACCTGGTTCCGTGAGCAGGGCTACCTGCCGGAGGCGTTGGTCAACTTCCTCGCCCTGATGGGCTACTCGCAGCCCGACGGCGAGGAGATCTTCACCTTCGACGACATGGTCGCGGCGTTCGACTGGGCCCGGGTCAACACCGTCGGCCCGGTGTTCGACCTCGACAAGCTGGGCTGGCTCAACGGGCACTACGTCCGCCAGCTCTCGGTCGAGGACCTCGCCGGGCGGATCACCGAGCACCTGACCCGGTCCGGCGTGCTGCCGGGCGAGCCGACCGACGAGCAGCGGGCGACCGTGCTCGCCGCGACGCCGCTGGTCGCCGAACGGCTGCAGCTGCTGTCCGAGGCCGAGGGGATGCTCGGCTTCCTGCTCGTCGACGAGGCGGGCTTCTCCGTGGACCCGGACGACGCGGCGAAGGTGCTGACCTCCGACGCGGTGCCGGTCCTGGAGGCGTCGGTCACCGCCCTGGAGTCGCTCCCCGGCTGGGACACCGCGTCGATCGAGCAGGCCCTGCGCGCGGCGCTGGTCGACGGTCTCGGGCTCAAGCCGAAGCACGCGTTCGGGCCGGTACGCGTCGCCGTGACGGGTCGCCGGGTCTCACCGCCGCTGTTCGAGTCGCTCGAGCGGCTCGGGCGGGTCCGCTCGATGGGCCGGCTGCGCGCCGGCCTGACCACGGCAGCAGGCTGAGCCATGGTGGCGGAGGGGGGTGTGGCCGGGGGACCGGGCGACCGGTACCCGCAGCTGCTGCGTACCCCCCGGGCCCGGTGGTGGCGGCCGTTGCTGGGCCTCGGGCTCTTCGGCGTCACCCTGGTGTCGGCCGCCGTCGCGGTCATCCTGGCCTCGCTCGTCCTCGCCGCGCTCACCGGCTCGACCGAGGACCCGTTCTCGGACGAGTCGCTGCGCGCCGACAGCCCGGTCGGGCTGCTCGCCAACAACCTGGTCATCGCGATGATGGTGCCCGCGGCGCTGTTCGCGGTGTTCGTCGTGCACCGGGAGCGGGTCGGCTGGCTGGCCTCCGTGACGGGACGGCCAAGGTGGGGCCTGCTCGGTCGGCTGCTCGGGGTGGCCTTCCTCGTGGTGGTGGTGTTCTTCGCCGCGAGCTTCCTGCTGCCGAGCGACTCCGGGCTCGAGGTCGATACGCCGACGGCGTCCACCCTCGCCGGACTGGTGGCTGTGATCCTGCTCACCACGCCGCTGCAGGCCGCCGCAGAGGAGGTCGGCTTCCGCGGCTACCTGAGCCAGGCCGTGGCGTCGTGGTTCGCCCGGCCGGCCGCCGGGACGCTGACCGCCGGCGCGGTCAGCGCGGTGCTCTTCGCGCTCGCCCACGGCACGCAGGACGCGTGGCTGTTCGGCGACCGGCTGGCCTTCGGGGCGGTGGCATCGTGGCTCGTGTGGCGCACCGGCGGGCTCGAGGCGGCCGTGGCGCTGCACGTCGCGAACAACCTGGTGAGCCTGGTGTACACCGCGGCGACGGGATCGCTCGAGGACACGCTCACCGCCTCAACCCTGGAGTGGCAGTTCGCCGCGGTGGACGTCGCGATGATGCTGACCTTCGCGGCGGTGGTCCACCGGCTGGCGCTGCGCTGGGACGTCGCCGTACGCCGCGAGCCGCTGCCCGTGGTTTTGTCCGGTCCCGTGGAGGTCGGCTATCCTGGTTCGCGACCGCCCACCCCGCCGCCAGCGGGGGGCGAGAACCCTTGGGGTATGGGGTAATTGGCAGCCCGACTGATTCTGGTTCAGTTAGTCTTGGTTCGAGTCCAGGTACCCCAGCGCGTGTCCGGTCGATCGGCCTGTCAGGGCCCGTTGGCCGATTGGAACGGCTGCGGCTCCCTCCGCTAGTGTTCCTTCCCGCGGCGCACGCCGTCGCAGCATCGTGGCCCCGTTGTGTAGCGGCCTAGCACGCCGCCCTCTCAAGGCGGTAGCGCGGGTTCGAATCCCGTCGGGGCTACCACGCAAAGGCCCAGGTCGACTGACCTGGGCCTTTGTCGTTCCCGCGCCGAGCTCGACCTCGCGAACGCGTGAGATGTATGCACTGCGGGTGTCCGTCACCTGAGGCCGCCCGATCTTCATGATCGGAGCAGTACCGCGCCACGAGATGCGCCCGAGCTGCTCCGATCACGGAGAAGCGGTGACGGGTGTGCACCGTCTCGGCTCCGTCCCGGCGTCAGGCGGGCTGCTGCTGGCCGTTCTGCGGCTGCTGCTGGAGCACCTCGCTCAGCTTGGCCGCTGCGGCGCACCCGATCTGGGCATGCAGACGCCCTGGCTGACGCGTCAGCCGCTCGATCGGCCCGGAGACCGACACCGCCGCCACCACCCGGCCTCCCGGGCCACGGACGGGGGCGGAGACCGACGCCACGCCCGGCTCTCGCTCGCCGACGCTCTGCGCCCAGCCGCGGCGGCGGACCGCGGAGAGCGCGGTCGCGGTGAAACGCGCGTCGCGCAGGCCGCGGTGGAGCCGGTCCGGCTCCTCCCACGCGAGGAGGATCTGCGCAGCGGAGCCGGCCTTCATCGTCAGCGTCGCGCCGACGGGGACGGTGTCGCGCAGCCCGGTCAACCGCTCCGCGCCCGCCACGCAGACCCGGCTGTCGCCTTGCCGGCGGTAGAGCTGGGCGCTCTCGCCGGTGATGTCACGCAGCCGCGCGAGCACGGGGTTGGCCGCCTCCAGCAGCCGGTCCTCACCGGCCGCGGTGGCCAGCTCACGCAGCCGGGGACCGAGCACGAACCGGCCCTGCATGTCGCGCGCGACGAGCCGGTGGTGCTCGAGGGCGGTGGCGAGCCGGTGGGCGGTCGGCCGGGCCAGGCCGGTGGCCTGGACGAGCGAGGCCAGGCTGGCCGGTCCGGCCTCGAGGGCGCCCAGAACGACGGCTGCCTTGTCGAGGACGCCGACTCCGCTAGAGTTGTCCATGGACCGATACTGCCGTCTCAGTGCCTGAGACGCAACCATCGTGGGGAGAGAGACCGTGGCCAGGACGCTCGCCGAGAAGGTCTGGGAGGCCCACGTCGTCCGGCGGGCCGAGGGCGAGCCCGACCTGCTCTACATCGACCTGCACCTCGTCCACGAGGTGACGAGCCCCCAGGCGTTCGACGGGCTCCGCCTGGCCGGGCGGCCGGTGCGCCGGCCCGACCTCACCCTCGCGACCGAGGACCACAACGTTCCCACCGTCGACATCGATCTGCCCATCGCCGACCCGGTGTCCCGGACCCAGGTCGAGACGCTCCGCCGCAACTGCGCCGAGTTCGGTGTGCCCATCCACCCGCTCGGCGACGCCGAGCAGGGCATCGTCCACGTCGTCGGTCCGCAGCTCGGCCTCACCCAGCCCGGCATGACCGTGGTCTGCGGCGACTCGCACACGTCGACCCACGGTGCGTTCGGTGCGCTCGCCTTCGGCATCGGGACCAGCGAGGTCGAGCACGTCCTCGCGACACAGACCCTCCCGCTCAAGCCGTTCCGGACCATGGCGGTCACGGTCGACGGCCGGCTGGCGCCGGGGGTCACGGCGAAGGACGTGATCCTCGCCGTCATCGCGGAGATCGGCACGGGTGGCGGGCAGGGCTACGTCATCGAGTACCGCGGTTCGGCCGTCGAGGCGCTCTCGATGGAGGCCCGGATGACGATCTGCAACATGTCGATCGAGGCTGGTGCGCGAGCCGGGATGGTGGCACCTGACGAGACGACCTTCGCGTACCTGAAGGGTCGGCCGCGTGCGCCGCAGGGCGCGGACTGGGACGCGGCCGTCGCCTACTGGCGGGAGCTGCGCAGCGACGCCGGCGCGACGTACGACAAGGAGGTCGTCCTGGACGCGGCCGCCATCACGCCGTACGTCACCTGGGGCACCAACCCCGCACAGGGCGCGCCGCTCGCGGGCGCCGTCCCCGACCCGGACTCCTTCGCCGACGAGAACGAACGTGCCGCGGCCCGCCGCGCCCTCGACTACATGGGCCTCGAGCCGGGCACGGCGCTGCGCGACGTCGCGGTCGACACCGTCTTCCTCGGCTCGTGCACCAACGGGCGCATCGAGGACCTGCGCGCGGCCGCGCAGGTGCTCGAGGGCCGCCATGTCGCCGACGGCGTGCGGATGCTCGTCGTGCCCGGCTCGGTCCGCGTGCGACTGGCCGCCGAGGCCGAGGGGCTCGACGTGGTGTTCAAGGGCGCCGGCGCGGAGTGGCGGCATGCCGGATGCTCGATGTGCCTCGGCATGAACCCCGACCAGCTTGCGCCCGGCGAGCGCAGCGCGTCGACGTCCAACCGGAACTTCGAGGGACGACAGGGCAAGGGCGGACGTACCCACCTCGTCTCGCCGCTCGTCGCCGCCGCGACCGCC